>JBGALP010000047.1:0-25682 GCA_044223805.1 Agriterribacter sp. | reverse complement strand
TAGAATAAAAAATAAATCAGGTTTTCGTTCCAGAGGAACGTTTTGTGCGAATGCCCACAAGGCGTTCCGCTGGAACGCATAATACATTTTGATATTTAGCTACCAATAAGATGTTCCTCTGGAACATAACGTTCTTAAGTCAACGACATTGATATATCATCTGTAAATCTGGAGCTACATTATTCATTATCCTTTACCTGTACTTAATCTGCGAATCTGTGGCTTATGTATTTACAGGTTTCCTCTTTGTGCCTGTTCTCTTTCTATGGCTTCAAACAATGCTTTAAAATTTCCTTTTCCAAAACTTTTGGCACCTTTGCGTTGAATGATCTCAAAAAATAAAGTTGGTCTGTCTTCAATGGGTCTGCTAAAAATCTGCAACAAATAGCCTTCCTCGTCTCTGTCTACTAAAATGCCCAACTCCTGTAAGGGCTGCATATCCTCATCTATCTTTCCCGCTCTCTGTTTCAACTCTTCATAATAACTATCAGGCACAGAAAGAAATTCAATGCCACGATCACGTAACGCCGTAACTGTTTCAATAATATTATTGGTGGCTAATGCTACATGCTGAATGCCTTCGCCGTTATAAAAATCAAGAAACTCTTCTACCTGCGATTTCTTTTTTCCTTCAGCAGGTTCATTAATAGGAAACTTAACATATCCGTTTCCGTTACTCATTACCTTACTCATTAACGCGGAGTATTCTGTTGAAATATCTTTATCGTCAAAGCTCAGTATGTTGCAGAACCCCATGGTATCTTCATAAAACTTAACCCAGGTATCCATTTGATGCCAGCCTACATTGCCTACACAGTGATCTACATAAAGCAACCCTGTTTCGGCGGGCTGATAATGAGGTGTTAACCATGCTCGGTAACCCGGAAGAAATACACCATTGTAATTTGTGCGATCAACAAAAAGATGCACAGTATCGCCATATACATGAATGCCGCTCATAACAACATGTCCATAATTATCTTTATTTTTTGTAGGTGGCAAATAGCTTTCTGCTCCGCGTGAAGTTGTTTCTGCCCAGGCAGACTCCGCATTCTGTACACGTAACGCGATTGTTTTTATACCATCTCCATGTTTATAAATATGCTCTGCTATTGAGCCCGTGCTGCGCAAGGGTGTTGTAAAAACAAACAACAATTTTTGCTGTTTCAGTACATAACTTACTTTATCTATCATGCCTGTTTCAGGACCGGCATATGCATACGATTGAAATCCGAATGCGGATTTATAAAAATGAGCAGCCTGTTTGGCATTGCCCACATAAAATTCAATAAAATCAGTTCCCAGTAGCGGAAGAAAATCAAGTTGAGTAGCAGGATTACCTGCAACTAAGATATTTACAGACATAGCAATACAGTTTGAAGTTATAAATCAGAAATAAAAGCGGCAGTTAATTTGGGCGGAACTATTAGTATTGCGAGTCAGTTGCCAGAGATTCCAGCAAAAAAACATAGCCCGTTCTTTTGTCGGAGAAAAATTTATATGGATAATCTGGTCTCAATTGCGGTGTAATGTGATACAAATGTAAAAACTATTTTTTATACCTTTTTTGCAAACTTATATACCTACATTTATGTTAACAATTATGATGTATTACCGCAACTTCACCTACTGGATAGATAAGCGTAGCTGGAAGTTCTGTTTCCTGCAGGCTATGCTCGACATGTCGTCGCATACAATATGACTCACCCGTTACAGCCCTTTTCTTATTGATCATCTTTAAATGTTTTGCTATGCCACACTATCATACAATGGGTATCGTTCCCCATAAACGTCACACCCAGTTTCGTAAACCCGATGGAGGTTTATACGCCGAGGAGTTATTTTCAACTGAAGGTTTTTCAAACGATTCATCTTTATTATACCATATATATCCTCCTACACAAATTATTAATACCGACGAGCCACTTGATATATCACCACGTATTGCCAAACTTCATCAACTACGCCATAGAAGTTTTGATGGGTTTAAAATTGAATCTGATGTTGATTTTTTAGAAAGCAGGGTTCCTGTATTGGTAAATAATGATTGCCATATTGTATTGGCAGCTCCCAGGGAAAGCACGATTGGTTATTTTTATAAGAATGCCGACGCTGATGAAGTTATTTTTGTGCATGAGGGAACTGGCATTTTAAAGACACAGTATGGAGAACTTGCGTTTGGTTATGGTGATTACCTGGTGATTCCGCGGGGAACTATTTACCAGGTATCCTTTAATGACACGAATAACCGGTTGTTTATCGTGGAGTCTTTTAGCCCTGTTCGTTATCCAAAAAAATATCTCAGCAAATATGGACAGTTGCTGGAAAGCGCTCCCTATTGTGAAAGAGATATCAGGGTTCCACAAAATCTTAAAGCGTTTAATGAAACGGGCGACTTTTTAATTAAGACAAAGAAAAAAGGAATTCTTTATGGTATTCATTACCACACCCATCCTTTTGATGTAGTGGGTTGGGATGGATGCTGTTATCCTTTTGCATTTTCCATACACGATTTTGAGCCCATTACCGGACGTGTGCATCAGCCACCACCTGTGCATCAAACTTTTGAGGCTAACAATTTTGTGGTATGTTCTTTTGTACCACGGTTATTTGATTATCATCCGCTGGCTGTTCCTGCGCCATATAATCATAGCAATATTGATAGTGATGAACTGCTGTATTATGTAGATGGCGATTTCATGAGCCGCAAGCATGTAACCAGAGGGATGATCACTTTGCATCCTTCAGGTATTCCGCACGGTCCGCATCCCGGCGCGGTTGAAAAAAGCATTGGCGCAAAAGAAACAAAGGAACTTGCTGTAATGATAGATACTTTTCATCCTTTACTTTTAACGGAGGAAGCGCTTACCATTGAGGATGCTGGCTATACTATGAGCTGGGCTGAATAAGTGCCTTAAAAATTTATCTTTTTCTAAAAGAGCCTAAAACGCTTACTGGCAGGCGATTGTGTTGTCCTGCGCATCTGATAACAATCTGTTAACCGGAATTTTTTTAATTAAACGTTTGTTTAAATTAAACATTTGTTTAACTTTGCGCCGTAATTGTACATATCATGAGCGATAAGCATATTCACATTCTTGAAGTAGCGGAAGATTTATTTGCAGACAAGGGTTTTGATGGTACTTCTGTGAGAGATATTGCAGGACAGGCGGGTGTTAATCTTGCTATGATCTCTTATTATTTTGGATCGAAAGAAAAATTAATGGCTGCTCTTATTCAGTTTAGGGCAGAATACACCAGGGGTATATTCTCCGTGGGAAAAAATTGATAAGTTGATTGAATTGTATGTGAATAAGATTCTTAATAATTACAAGTTTCACTGTATAATGACGCAGCATTTGCCCACTGTTCAGTCAAACGAGATAAGAGATATGATCACTGATATTAAGACGAAAAATTTTGAACAGGTTAAAAAGATCATACAGGAAGGACAGAGGAAAAAGCTGTTCAGGAAAGTAGATATGGAGCTAACCGTAGGTACTGTAATGGGTACCATAACCCAGGTTACCTTGTCTAAAAGTCTTTATTGCAGATTACTTAATATAGATAAGAATGATGAAGAGGGGTATAGAAAAAAAATAATCCCCAAAATGAAAACACACCTCAAACAATTGCTTAAAGCCCATCTGGATATTAAGAATCAGGAATAATTTTTTAAATAATACGCAAAGCATGAAAAAATATGCAGGAGCCGTAGTGCTTTTACTTACGGTTACTATTACTTCGTTTGCCCAAACCAAAACAATAAGCCTGGAAGAGGCTGTTAGCCTGGGCATACAAAACAGCAAACAATTGAAACTATCTCAACACCAGGTAGACCAGGCAAACAGCCAACTGGAGCAAGCCAAAGATGCGTCTTTACCTTCTGCAAAAGTGAGTGTAGGATATAGTCACGCGTTGATGCTTTCTCAAAGCCTGTATCTTCCTTCTTCAGATGGCAGTGATCCCAAAAAATTGGTATTGCCTTTTGATAATAGTTTATACCAGGCAACACTAAGCATTAACCAACCTATTTTCGCGGGTAATCAATATAAATATGCACGGCAATCGGCACAGCTTATGATAGACATGAGCAAATTGGATGCTGAAAAAGACAAAGAGGAAATAGCATATAATATTATCAGCGCTTACATTAATTATTATAAACTCCGGCAGAATCAAAAAATTCTTACACAGAATTTAGAAGATATAGATCATAAACTGGAGGAAATCAAAAAATTTGAAAGCCAGGGCTTGGCTACCAAAAATGATGTGTTGCGGTTTGAACTGGAGAAGTCGAACATGAAACTCTCCGCTATTGAACTGGAGAATAACCGCAAAATTGTAAACGACAATCTTAATGTGATGCTGGGACTTTCTGACAGCACTGTTCTGGAAGAACAGGATGTGATATATAAACTGGATATAAATGACAATTTTGAAAGTTACCTGGCTACTGCGCTTAAAGACCGTAAGGAATTTGCTACACTGCAATACCAGGATAAGTTGTCTGATATCAGCATTAATAAAATAAAGGATGAAAGATTGCCGACTGTTGGCGTAGGTGGAAACCTCTATTATATCAATCCAACTAAAAATATGCTGCCCAAGCCAGGCACTTATCTTGCTCCGTTTATAGTTGGCGTAAATGTGGGATGGGATATAGCAAGCTTATACAAGAACAAGAATAAAGTAAACGAAGCTAAAATTCAAAAAGAGCAGATTACAGACAGACGCGAAATTATACAGGACCAGGTAAAAACAGAAGTAAACAAAGGGTATATGCAATACAAACTGGCGTTGGAAAAAATTGTGATATTGCAGGATGCCATTACACAGGCTATAGAAAACGAGCGGATCACTGAATCTAAATTTCAGAACAATTTAGCTACCACTACCGATAGAATTGATGCACAGACCTTATTATACCAGGCAAGAATAAATCTTGAGCTTGCAAAGTCTGATGCTACAGCGGCTTATTATACATTATTAAAATCAACAGGTCGTATACAACCATAACAATAACTCAAAATTGTACAGCATAAACATTATCATATGAGCGAGAATAAAAAATCAAAAGGAAAGAAAATTATTTTCCCAATTATACTAGCGGGAGTATTAGTAGTAGCATTGATATTTACTTTGAAAGAGTATTTTTATTTTCAAAGTCACGAAGAAACGGATAATGCACAGGTAGACGCGGATATAAGCCCTGTAATTTCACGTGTGGCAGGTTATGTAAAAGAAATCAGGTTTAAAGATAACCAGATGGTAAAGGCTGGTGATACGCTGGTGATTTTAGATGACAGAGATTATAAAATAAAATTACAGCAGGCAGAAGCAGCGCTTGCTGCTGTTAAGCAAAGTGTTAATGTTTCAAAATACACTGTGCTTGAAACCCGCTCTGGTATTGCCACAGCCCAGGCAAATGTGCAAGCTGCCAAAGTACGTGTGTGGAAAGCAACAGAAGATTATAACCGGTATAAAAATCTGTTAGATGATCATGCGATTACCAAAGCGCAGTTTGATGCAATGAAAGCAGAAAAAGAATCTGCGGAAGCAGCATTACTCGCTGCTCAAACACAGGTTCCTGTTATTAATACCAGAGTAAACACCAACAAACAACAGGCAAGTGCTACTGAAACCAATATTGCTCCCCGTGAGTCTGATGTTGATTATGCTAAACTGCAGTTATCGTATACTGTTATAATAGCTCCTGCAGATGGCATTGCATCAAAGAGAAATGTGCAGTTAGGTCAATTGGTGCAGGCAGGTCAATCAATGTTGGCAATTGTGGATGACAAAGGTTTTTATATCACCGCCAATTTTAAAGAAACACAAATGGAGCATTTAAAAGTTGGTGAAAAGGTTGATATAGTAGTAGATGCTTACAAACATAACACTGTGCAGGGAATAGTAGAATCATTCGCAGGAGCTACCGGCGCTAAGTTTTCTTTATTACCTCCGGATAATGCAACGGGCAACTTTGTGAAGGTAGTTCAACGTGTTCCGGTAAGAATAAAGATTGATGCGTCACCAGAATTCGTAGCTCAGCTTCGCCCAGGCATGAGTGTTAAAGTGGTGGTGCATACTAAATAAGGCAATGGGTTTAAGGAGTAAGGTTTAGGGAAGAAAGTATAGACTGCAATAATGAGTGTGTTTCCCCTACGCCTTAAACCTTTAACCCCATATCCTCTACCTTCAATAGACTTTTTTAAGATCAAATTATAAGTAGTAAGAAGTAAGTGGGCAGTAGGCAGTAGAAAAAAGAATGTTTTCCTTATAACCCACACCTTACTCCTTCTTACCTTAAATAGACTTTTTTTAAGATCAAATTATAAGCTATGGCTGAACATGGTTTAAGAAAGTGGATCATTACCATTACAGTGATTATGGCATCGTTGTTGGAATTGATTGATACCACTATTGTGAATGTAGCGTTACCTCAGATTATGGGTAACCTTGGCGCGACACTGGAAGATGCAGGATGGCTGGTTACAGGTTATGCCGTGGCAAATGTGATAGTGTTGCCAATGTCAGGTTGGTTAGGCGATAGGTTTGGACGCAAGAATTATTTCATGGCGTCTATCGTATTATTCACCATTGCGTCTATACTTTGCGGTAATGCAACCGGACTGTATGAACTTATCGCATTCAGAATACTACAAGGATTGGCAGGCGGAGGTTTGTTGTCTACAGCACAGGCCATTTTAATGGAAACCTGGCCCAGGGAAGAAGTGGGAATGGCAACCGCGTTATTTGGCTTAGGTGCAGTGGTTGGCCCCACAGTAGGACCTACTATTGGTGGCTTTATTGTTGACAATTTCAGTTGGCCATGGATCTTTTATGTAAACGTTCCGGTTGGTGCGTTGGCTGCATTCCTGGTATCTACTTTTGTGAAGGAATCACCCAGGTATGCCAAAGGTCAGCCTGTGGATTGGTGGGGCATCTTACTGTTAGCCATAGGTGTAGGAAGTTTGCAGGTGGTACTGGAAAAAGGCGAAAGTGAAGATTGGTTTGCTACACCTTACATCTCCGTGCTTACTATTGCCACAGTGTTGGCGGCTGTTGCATTTGTATGGAGAGAATTAAGTACCGATCATCCTGTTGTAAACTTCAGAATTCTGAAATACAGGAGTTTTACCATTGGCATTTTTACTTCCTTCGTGTTGGGATTTGCCCTGTATGGATCCATGTTTACGTTCCCGGTTTTCTGTCAGAACCTGCTTGGGTTTTCGGCGCAACAAACAGGTGAGTTGATGTTTCCTGGTGGACTGGCAACTATATGTATGATGCCTTTTGTAGGTATGATGCTGAAGCGTGGTATACCGGCCCAGTTTATGGCCACATTAGGATTCTTTTTATTTTTTGTGTTTAGCTGGATGTTATCTACTTCTACCTTAGAATCGGGAACTAATAATTTCTTTTGGCCGCTCATAATAAGAGGTATAGGTATGAGTGTATTGTTTGTACCATTAATTACATTAGGCATACAGGATTTACATGGCAAGGATATTGGTCAGGGTACTGGTTTAAATAATATGATGCGGCAGTTGGGTGGATCATTTGGCATAGCTATTCTTACTACAATCATACATGTAAACAGTGGTAACAACCGCAATATTCTACTGGAAAATGTGAACGCATATAATCCTGCTTTCCTCGAAAAGAAGCAGGCCTTGCAAATGGGCTTTCAAAGTAAGGGCTTTAGCGTATTTGATGCGGAACAAATGGCCAACAGAGCTATGGAAGGTATTATCAGCAAACAAACCATGCTGGTTACATATGATAATATTTATTTGTTAGTAGGCGTGTTTGTCTTATGTTGTATTCCACTCGTGTATTTGCAGAAATTTAAAAAGAATGTAGCGCTGCCTGTTGATGCGCATTAATAACCGTATTTTTCCAATAAACAATTATGAGCCGGATTTATTCCGGCTTTGTTTTTGTTACATCATTTTACTACAAATGCAATTAATATTATCTTTATAAAAAAACATCAGTATGTCACTGCTTTCAAAACAACAGCCTAAAGGTGGTTTTGTGAGTAAGCAAACCAATACCGGTTCACAAAGAGGAAGCTGATTATTTAGTGGAGGCGCTCAGGATTATTTTCATTCAACTGCCTTATCAATAACCGGTGCTTAATACAAGTATATTTAAACAATTATCATGCAGGGTGCATTTCATCCTGTTTATTTTTCTTTTTATACAAGGCTGCTCTGTTTCCAAAACCACTCAACCATCCGGTTACACTTATATTAATGGAGACCCTTTGCCAGATGCTCCCGAACTCGCACCAAGAGGAGAATATAAAGTAGGCGTTAGAACGGTACAATGGGTTAATAATGCGCAAATAGATATTCTGAAATCAAAAGGTGGCGTTGATCCGTTATACGATCGTCCATTGACCGCAGAAATATGGTATCCTGCCATTGTTCCGGAAAATGCAAAAGAGCTTACAACCTATAATGATGTTTTTGGTAGCCCTGCAGATTCCACAAGACCTGTTGTGCCTTTTAGTTTTGCAGGCAGGGCTTTGCGTAACTCGAAACCTGATATAAAGCCAATACCATTTCCGTTAGTTATAGTATCACACGGATATCCGGGATCAAGAGTGCTATTGAGTTATCTCTGCGAAAATCTTGCATCAAAAGGATATGTAGTAGTGGCTATTGATCACACTGAATCTACGCATGCTGATCAAAAAGGTTTTCAAAGCACTTTATTGAATCGTGCAAAAGATATTTTGTTTGTGTTGAACCAGGTAGACACAGACAGTAAATCAAGTGAAAATTTTCTTTCAGGATTAACAGATGCAAACAATACCGCACTCATTGGTTATTCCATGGGTGGATATGGTGTATTGAATGCGGCGGGTGCTGGTTACAGTGATAAGTTGGCGGCTTTTTTTACAATGATGACGCAGGGAAGCAAATCTATCAATAGTCGCACAACCAATGATTCAGCATTTAAAGCATCATATGATTCGCGTATAAAAGCGGTAGTAGCGTTTGCACCCTGGGGAATGCAACGTGGTATTTGGGATGCCGAAGGATTAAAAGGATTAAAAGCGCCTACACTTTTTATTGCAGGCGATAAAGACGATGTGTCGGGGTATGAAGATGGAACAAAAGCTATTTATAATGGAGCGGTTAATGCAGACCGTTATCTTTTAACTTACGAAAACGCAAGACATAATGTAGCGCCCAACCCACCTCCAACCCAGTCGTTAAAGCCCGGTTTTCCCATGAGTGATTATTATCACTATGCTGAGCCGGCGTGGAATGAAAGAAGAATCAATAATATCAATCAGCATTTTGTAACGGCGTTTTTAGGCATTCATTTGTTGCACCAGCCCTATAATAAATATCTTGAGATTGCTGATAGCGTAAAAACCAAATCATGGCCTGGTTTTAAGCCAAGGGCATCGGTTGGGCTGGAGTTGGTGCATGCGGGTAAATTGTCGAAACCATGATGTATGTGATTAAGTGATTGGTATGATAGCGGATATTTGGTGTTGTGTGGTTATAGGATTTAGGTTCATTTGGAATAAGTAATTAACAGCTACCATGATAAACGACCAATACAAACACTCAGCGCTTACTTCAAAAATTATTGGATGCGCGATGACGGTGCATAAAACGTTAGGTAATGGATTTCAGGAAGTAATTTATTAAAGAGCGTTGGAAATTGAAATGCGATTAGAAGGATTGAGTTTTGGCAGGGAATTTGAGATGCCCATTTTTATCGGGAGCAACAGATAGGAACACGGAGAGTTGATTTTCTGGTAGAAGGAATTAATTCAGTTGAATTGAAGGCAGTAATAAACTTTGGAGAAATAAGTTTGAATTTTAAAAGACTTACTAATAAGAAGTTTAAGCCTGACCAATTACGAATCCAATAAACCTATCTGATAACAGATAATACTCGTAATTAAATACCCTATTAATCACACCAATCACAAAATCAAACAAATCACAGTTCAGACTATTATGAAAAAATCGCGTAGAGATTTTATAAAGAAAGCCGCCGCCGGAACAGCAGCTTTGTCTATTGGCGGAATACTACCCGGCTTTAGCGCCGCAAGTTATAAAAGGATATATGGCGCTAATGAGCGTTTATTGGTAGCTGTTATGGGCGTTAATAGCAGGGGTTTCGCCGTGAGCACCAATTTTGCGGCACAAAAAGATTGTGAAGTGATACATGTTTGTGATGTGGATACCAGGGCTGCAGATAAGTGTATTGATGCTATTGGAAAGATACAAAACCAAAAACCTAAGGCTACACCCGATTTCAGAAAGGCGTTGGAAGACAAACAAACCGATATATTGATTGTAACCGCTCCCGATCACTGGCACGCTCCTGCGGCTATCCTTGCCTGTAAGGCAGGCAAACATGTATACCTTGAAAAGCCCTGTAGTCACAACCCCAATGAAGGAGAGTTGGTGGTGGCAGCGGCAAAAAAATACAACCGTATGCTGCAGATGGGTAACCAACGTCGTTCCTGGCCAAATGTGGCAGAAGGTATTAAGGCGCTGCATGAAGGTGTGATTGGCAAAACATATTTCGCCAAAACATGGTATACCAACAACCGCCCTTCTATAGGTAAAGGAAAAGAAGCGCCTGTACCAGCCTGGTTGAATTATGATTTGTGGCAGGGACCAGCACCACGCAAACCGTTTAAGGATAATCTCATTCACTACAATTGGCATTGGTTCTGGCACTGGGGTACCGGTGAAGCGCTGAACAATGGTACACATATGGTTGACATCGCCCGGTGGGGACTCAACGTAGACTTTCCAACAAAAGTAAGTTCAGATGGTGGACGTTACCGTTACCAGGACGATTGGGAAACACCCGATACCCAGGTGATCAATCTTGAGTTTGGTAATAAAGCCTTTATTACCTGGGAAGGACGTAGTTGTAATAGTCAGAAAATAGAAGACAACAGTGTAGGTGTTTTGTTTTATGGAGAGAACGGATCAATACTGATAGAGGAAGGAAATGCATATAAAATTTTTGATGTGAAAGGAGAACTCGTCAAGCATAAGAAAAATGAAACTATAATAGACGCGAGAAACGCTTCCAGCCCGGCTCAGGATCTGGACGCCCTTCATATCCGCAACTTTTTTGAAGGCATCCGCAAAGGCACACCGCTTGCTTCAGATATTACCAGCGGGCACAAAAGTACCTTGCTGGTGCAGTTGGGTAATATCGCATTTCGCTCTGGTCATACATTACATACCGATCCGCAGAACGGACATATTCTGAATGATAGCGAAGCCATCAAATACTGGAGCAGGGATTATGAGCCGGGATGGGAGCCGAGTATTTAACGAAGGACACCTTCCTTATTTCGATTTAAAAAAATAGTAACGTGCCATATGCCGCCAACAATAAAACGATATGCACAGCTAGCGCTGCTGGTACTGTCGATATTCTCTTTCAAAAATTCCTGTATTGCCCAACAAACTACTAACGCTGCCATTAACTATATTCATTATCGACCGGCTAACAATGCAGCCGGAGATGTAATTCCTTTTTATCATGATGGCAGTTATCATATTTTTTATTTGCGTGATAATAACTGGGCGCACCTTGTAAGTAAAGATTTAGTTCGCTGGAAGGAGTTGCCTGATGCGCTGGCAAAAAGCAAGGACTCGCTTGCGCCTGATGGTGAAGCATGCTGGACAGGCAGTATTGTAGAGCATAACAAACAATTTTATCTTTTTTATACAGGTAAAAATATGCAGGATCCGTTGGGAGATCAGAAAGTGATGATGGCTACGAGTAATAATTTGATCAACTGGACAAAACAGGATCATACGTTTTATGCTGATGGAAAAATATACTGGAGCAAACCCATCAACGGTGCCATTGATGACAAGCAGATCTATCATCACCAGGCGTTCAGAGATCCTGAAGTGTTTCGCAACTCCGCAACCAATGAATGGTGGATGATACTGCATGCCATGCTGGCCGATGGCTCTTCACCAGCAATGGGCAGATATATTTCCAAAGACCTGGTTCACTGGACACCAGCAGCTCCGCTTGTCGTTTACCCCCGCTCGGTATCAGGAGATTGTCCCGGTTTTTTTGCTTCAAAAAATAAATCTTTCATATACTGTGCCGATTATCATTATATGAAATCAGATAATATAGGTGGTCCGTATGATCCGCAGGTAAAGCCTTACGACTGCGGCGACCTGCGTGTACCAAAAATAATGTGGGATGGAAAGCGATATATATTGGTAGCCTGGATCTGCGATTATGAAGGAAATGTGGATGCCGGAGCTACCACATGGGGCGGTACATTAAGTATGCCAAGGGAATTATATACCGACAGTGCGGCGAATGTATATCAACGTCCGCTAAAAGAAATTTTGAGTACTTTCAGAACAATAAAATCCGGTAAGCATGTTAATAAACAAACGCTCTCGCTTACTACACCGGCTGATATGATGTTTCATACAAACATTAAAGCGGTGGATTCTTCGACAGAAGTACGGATTGGTTTCAGAGAAGGAACGGATACCACGCACAAAGGCTATTATCTGCGTATGAACTTTGGTACAAAAGAAAATAGAAGCGGGCAGTGCATTCAAAAGCTACAAAGAATTTGTGATCTTGACAATACAAAACCTGCTGACATCAGAATTTTTGCGCTGGGGGATGTTATTGAATGTTTTGTAAATGATAGATATTGTTTTACGATGCATGGTTACGATTCTACCAGCAATGGCTTATCTATTAAAACATTATCGGGAAATATTGCCATTGAGGGTTATGATATTGGTATAACCGGAAAATAAATTAGCTGTATGAAAATTTGAAATCTTATTCCATTCATCCTCTAAAATAATTTGTTCATCTTCGCGTAAAATACAGGCATGGAAAAAAAGATCAGCAGAGGCAGAATCACTTCTATTAATCACGAAAAAAATTATGCCTCTATTGAATATATACATAATGATAAAAAGAGGACCATTACCTGCCGTATAGACGAGGATGAAACAAAACAGGAAAGCAGCAAAGGCCGGAACAAGCATACCTATCGTGTGGGCGATGAAGTGAGTTTTCAAACAAAGGGCGCTGATCGCGGCAGCAGGCTGATTGCGTTTGATCTGAAATTTTTATATAACAATGCTGTTTTAAAATTGCTTCAAAAAGCAGCGGTTGATAACCGGTTTACCGGCTACCTTAAGATGGTAGATGATGTTTTTTTTGTGAAAGAACGGGAGAGTTATTTATTTTTTCCGTTGGAAGTATCAAAATGGGAACACCCACCCAAAGAAGAAACGTTTAACGAACCTGTTGAGTTTAGGCTGCTGAACATTGATAAGCCAGACAAGATAAAAGCAGAACTGTTTACACATCAATATATTCCCGCATTTAAAAAAGCCGTGCAACATTTCAAAAATGACACTCCTTTAGATGCCAAGGTTTACAAAGTATCGCCCTATGCGATATATGTGCACCTGTTTGAAGAAGCCATACAGGCTAAGATAACATTGCCTGCTACAGGTTTTGAAAATGCTGAAGTGGGAGATGTTGTTCAGGTGAAAATCACGTACTTGAATAATAAAAAAATTGTACTAACGGGAGTGTAATTTCCGCATAAAGCATATAAGACAGTAAAATGCTTTCTTTTCAGCATTAAGATTGCAGGAATAAAAAAAACACGATTAAGACAGATTTTACCGCCTCTTTTGAAAAAAAGTTTTCATCAGCATTGCACATTCCTCTTTTAAAACCCCTCTTTCTACAATGGTTTTTGGATGAAAGGGAGAAACCAATTGATCTTTGAATGGAGGCTTGCTGATGCTCCCGTTTTTTTCATCCTCCGCGCCAAATACAATTCTGCCTATTTTGCTCCAGTACAATGCGCCGGCACACATCAGGCAGGGTTCTATAGTAATATAAATGGTAGCATCAGGGAGGTATTTACTGCCTACATAATTAAAGGCCGATGTGAGCGCGATCATTTCAGCATGTGCTGTTGGGTCATTGAGTTTTTCTACCTGGTTATAGCCTCTTGCAATTAACTGTTTGTTCATTACAATTACAGCTCCTATTGGTATTTCTTCTTCTTCAAATGCTTTCTGCGCTTCCTTTAAAGCCATCTGCATATAATATTCATCAGTCATAGCCATGTTGTGATTTCTTACAAAATTCTCTGCCACTTATCAAAACTATGCTCTCCTTCATTAAATTTTACTTTATGTTTGAAGATATTTAATGTTTCGCATCATGAAAAAACTTATCGTAACACTTTGCCTGTTTCCGGCATTGTTATCTATAGCTCAAAAAAAAGCTAATCCAAAAACATTTGCCAATACCATTACTGTAGAAGATTTAAAAAAGAACTTATATACCATAGCCGGCGATGAAATGGAAGGAAGGGAAACGGCTACCGAAGGGCAACGAAAGGCGGCTGCTTTTATAGAAAACGAATTTAAAACGCTTGGATTGTTGCCAGGCAATAAAGGCAGCTATCAAATGCAGTTTCCTGTATATGCAGATTCGTTGGCAAAAGCCTCTATTGGTGTAAATGATCTGAAATTTTCTGTTGGAGAAGATTTCTCTTTCAGTTTATCTGCCAATCACTCGGCAACCTATTATTTTTCTGAAGTTGTTTTTGTAGGATATGGTATCAGCGATTCAAACAGGAATGATTATAAAGATATTGACGTAAAAGGAAAGCTGGTAGTAGCGCTTTCGGGAAATATTTCAGGTAATATATCTCCTCAAAGTAAAAAGCAATTCAATTTTTATACGCAACAACTGGCAGCAATGAAAAACGGTGCAGCAGCGCTGTTGGTTGTAGAACCAAAAATCAATCCTGAACCTCCCAAAAGCAACATGTATATAGATGCGTATCAAAAAAATGTGCGTATCAATACTTTTATTATTAGTGAAAAAGTAGCGGCAGCTATAATGGGCAATGAGTATACCGCTCAAAAAAGCGCTACACAAAATGCTGCCAACACTGCAAAAACCTTTGACGCGAACGTTGCGCTTGAATTGAATAAAATCAGGAATACCTTACAAAGCAGCAATGTGCTGGGTTTAATGGAGGGAACTGATTTGAAAGATGAATACGTAGTGCTATCCGCGCATTATGATCATTTGGGAAAAAGGGGTGAAATTATTTGGCATGGGGCTGATGATGATGGATCAGGCACGGTTACTATATTGCAATTGGCAAAAGCCTTTGCAAAAGCCAGGGCCGAAGGAAACGGGCCAAGGAGAAGTATTTTGTTTATGACAGTTAGTGGCGAAGAAAAGGGTTTATGGGGATCTGATTATTATAGTTCACATCCTGCTTTTCCTTTAGAAAAAACTTCTGTTGATTTAAACGTAGACATGGTGGGTCGTATTGATCCCAGCCGCAAACACGGTGATTCAACCAACTATATATATGTTATTGGTGATGATAAGTTAAGTTCTGATCTCAAACCTATTAACGAAGCGGCTAACAGGAAAAATGTAAAACTGGAACTGGACTATAAATACAATGACCCCAACGATCCGGAAAGAATTTATTATCGCAGCGATCATTACAATTTTGCCAAACATGGCGTACCTATCATATTTTATTTTAGCGGTCTGCATCCCGATTATCACAAACCCACTGATACCCCCGATAAAATTAATTATGAGCTGATGCGCAAAAGAGCACAGCTTGTTTTTTACACAGCATGGGAAATGGCCAATCGGCCGGCTATGCTTAAACGTGATATTCCGTTAAAATAACGTAGAATTAGGGCTACTGGGCTAAAACGGGTGCTTAATACTTTGAGTTTGTTTGTTTTATCAGTATTTTGGAAAAAAAATTGATGGAAAAGCAAGCCAATGGGGGCTTTCCCGGATCAGATGGTGTAAAAGCCGGCTGGAATGTTGAGCAGAACAAAATCAGGAATATCATCTTTGATGCATTGTGTCTTATAGTAATAGGAGAAATTATTTCATTGTTAGCGAGCAATAGTTTTTCCTGGAAAGTAACTATAATCACTATTATCGAAGTCACGCTCTTCGCACTATTAGCTGCACTGGCAAAAAAGAATCCTTATACATCCATACTCTCTGCGCTGGTAATATTTATCATTATTTCAATAGTATCAGCGGCATTTAAACCTAGTTATCTCGGTGGCAGTATAGTAATTAAAATTTTTGTACTTATTTACCTGGTAAGGGCTATACCAGAAGCACGGGAATTGCAAATGCTGAGGCGGAACGAAAAACAGGAACAGCCTTAAGTAAAATATAAGCTATGATGTTACCAGAGTAAAGTAACCGTTGCTTTTACAATGTTTTCAGCACCGCTTTTTTACAATAAAAGTATTTTTGGTTGATCCATTCTGCCAAACATTTGAGAGGATTTATTACCATCCAAGTAACCAGGCAAAAATGAGCGGCGCTACAATGGTAGCATCACTCTCCACAATAAATTTAGGCGTGTTTATATCCAGCTTGCCCCATGTAATTTTTTCATTAGGCACCGCACCGGAGTAAGATCCATAAGATGTGGTAGAATCGCTGATCTGGCAGAAATAGCTCCAGAAAGGAACATCATGCCATTCGAGATCCTGGTACATCATGGGCACTACGCAAATTGGAAAATCGCCGGCAATACCACCACCTATCTGAAAGAATCCTACGCCTTTTCCACCACTGTTTTTACGGTACCAATCGGCAAGCCAAACCATATATTCAATGCCACTCTTCATGGTAGTAGCTTTCATTTCATTTTTAATGATATAGGAAGCGAAAATATTTCCCATAGTGCTATCTTCCCAGCCAGGCACTACAATAGGTATATTTTTTTGAGCGGCTGCCAACATCCAACTGTTTTTTGGATCAATTTCATAATACTGCTCTAATACACCACTCAATAAAAGCTTGTACATATATTCATGTGGAAAATACCGTTCTCCGGCAGCATCAGCTTCCTTCCATATTTTAGCTATATGTTGTTGAATGCGGCGAAAAGCTTCTTCTTCCGGAATGCAGGTATCTGTAACCCGGTTGTAATGATTCTCCAGCAGGTCCCACTCATCCTGCGGGCTGAGGTCACGATAATTAGGCACGCGTTTATAATGACTGTGCGCTACCAGGTTCATAATATCTTCTTCCAGGTTGGCACCGGTGCAACTTATAATATCAACCTTGTTTTGCCGTATCATTTCTGCCAACGATAAACCCAGCTCAGCGGTACTCATAGCACCAGCCAACGTAATCATCATTTTACCACCTTCGGCTAAATGGGTTTCATAACCTTTTGCGGCATCCATAAGTGCCGCGGCGTTAAAATGCCTGTAATGATGCTGAATATATTGTGATACCGGGCCCTTGCTCATATTACTATCATTTAAAGTTAGAGGCGGCAAAAATAGTATAATTCGGCGGACAGTGGGGTTAAATATAAGCAGGCAATAATAAGAATTGAAAAGGAAAGACAACCGATTTCTCAATGGGTAATTTCAAATCAAAAATCTCAAATTACCTTAGTACCATCTGCCGGTCTTTATCAAGGCGCAGTAATATAAAAATCATAATGCTGAAGGTAACCAGCGACAAGCCACCATAACTTACAAAAGGAAGCGGTATACCAATTACAGGTGCAAGTCCCATGGTCATACAAAGATTGATAGCAATGTGGAAAAAAAGCACGGATGCTACACCATACGCGTAACAGCGGCTAAAGGCGCTTCTCTGCCGCTCTGCTATTGTAACTATTCTAAAGAGCAGCGTTATATAAATAGCCAGAAATATCATGCTGCCCACAAAACCAAAGCCTTCGCCTATGGTACAAAAAATAAAATCTGTTCGTTGTTCAGGTACAAAAGAGTAACGTGTTTGCGTACCCTTTAATAAACCTTTACCTATTACGCCACCACTACCAATAGCAATTTTGCTCTGCTTCACATTGTAATCGCCATCATCTTTTTTTCCTGCGGAATTTTTAGCGATATCCGCTTCCGCTGCGGCATCTTTTGGTATATAGTCTTTGCCGATAGTATCGTAAATGCGTTTTACCTGGTAAGGTTGTAATACATGATCAAAAATAAAGGGAACAGCGAAACGCTGAATGCCCACGCAAATAGCCCATATAGCAATAATACTTACCAATACTGATTTATAGCGTTTGATCTGACGGCGCATAAGGTATATCACGAAGAGTGCAATGCCAGTAAGTACAAGCGCCAGTATATTAGGGTCAACAACTAAAGTTGCTACTACCAGTATAGCAAATGAAAACCCTATCACCAATATAATAGCGGGTAGCCCTTCACGAAACATTACAAGAAAGAAAGAAAAATACACTAATGCTAAACCGGTTTCACTTTGCAGTATAGCCAGTATTGCCGGAGCTATTACAATAGAAGCGGCAATCAGTTGTGACCGCACTTTTGTAAAATCTGTTTCTACACGTGATAAATATTTTGACAGCGCAAGATTTGCGAACACTATACACAACTGAATAGGTTGCAATTGAAGTGCGTTACCAAATTTTATAATTGACTTTGTTCCTTTAACATTAGAGTGAAAAGGGAACACCAATATAAGCAATACAATTCCAAAGGCATACCATAGGTTGGCCGTTGCCGTGAAAAATTTACTATCCATCAGCAAAACAGCAATTCCGGCAACAACGGCTATTAAGAAGAAAAAAGCCTGCTTGCTGTAATCTGTTTTAAAGGATAGAAAACTCCGCACTATATTATCTCCCTCATGATAGGTGGCTGCAAAAACGCTGGTAATACCTATACCGCACAACAATACATACAGCCATAACACCAGGCCGTCTACCCCTTTCGATATGCCAGGCTTCTCCATGCTCATCCGGTTATTTGTTTTATATAGCGTTTATGATCATCATACCATATTTCTTCTCTACGATATACCATACCCCGATGCAAACCTTCCTGCCTGGGGTTTGCCTTTTTTTGCCGCATCTCTACCGCATTGAGCGTATCCGGGCTTACATTTTTGGGTGCAAGTGTATCAACTGAAGACCTTGTGTCATTTGGCTTATCCGTTTTTATGCTATGCCCTTTGAGGTATTTTTTTATGTAACTGCTGTCTTTCCTTAAATTGAAATAATAATAAGCTCTTGTTGAGTCGGCAATAAACTGCTTACGTTTAAGATAATTGGGCATAAGGTTAGTACCTGCAATACGCTCCAGGTCTTTTTTCTTTTCGGTGCGAATAGAATCCGTAAGATATTTCTCTACTAAAAAGGAAGCTATTGGTGCCGCCCATGTTGCTCCAAAGCCTGCATTTTCTACAGCCACGGCAATAGCTATTTTGGGGTTTTCTCTCGGAGCAAAACAAACAAACATAGAATTATTTGGCAGCTTAATGCGTTTGCCATCTAATACCGTATATTTTTCTGCAGTACCTGTTTTAGCACAAATACTTATTCCGGGTATTTTAGCTATTCTTGCCGTACCACTTTCTACCACATCCTGCATACCCGCGTGTATAGCTTCGTAAGCTTCACCTGGTATATGTGTAAGTGGTTCATGTTTTGTTCTGAACGTTCTTAATATAGTGTCTGATTTTGTTTCATTATCTATTTTATCAACGAAATGCGGTGTATAATAAAACCCTTTATTGGCAATAATACACATAGCATTTGCCAATTGCAACGGAGTTACCTGCATTTTATCCTGTCCAATACCCAAAGTAACATTGGTACAGGAGTTCCACTGTCCGCGATAATCTTTGTTGTAAACAGCGGTATCAGGAATACCCCCTGGTAATTCGTTAGGCAAATCAACGCCTAATTTTTCTCCCCATCCAAATCCATTCAGATAGTTTTTCCAGCGTGTATACCCTTTTTTAGTATTATGGTCTGTTGGGTTGTCTACCGTCATGCGGTATATCTGCGAAAAATAAGAGTTGCACGAATTGGCCAATGCCAAACGCATATTAGCTGCATGTCCCGGATTGTGGTGCTCGCATGCAATTGTTTTTGAACAACCATAATATGCCCCACTGCATGCAACTCCATAATTTGATTGTATAACGCCTACATCAAGCGCTATTAAACCACCCACAGGTTTAAAAGTAGAACCAGGTTCATACAAACCTCTTGTGGCACGGTTTAATAATGGAGCGGATACATCCAGCGCAAGGCGGGCATAATTTTTCTTTCTGTCAGGTCCCGTGAGTTCATTAGGATCAATAATAGGTCCTGAAACCATGGCAAGTATTCCTCCTGTTTGTGGATCAAGCGCTACCACACTGCCTACCTTGTTAGCCATCAGCTTTTCGGCCAATTGCTGCAATTCAATATCAATATACGTACGAAGGTTTCTTCCTACAATTGCCAGGGTGTCGTACTTTTTATTTTCCCACGAACCTTTAATACGATTCCTGTTGTCTTTAATAAGATTCTGAACGCCTCTTCTACCCATCAATACACTTTCATAGTATTGTTCCATACCCGACCTTCCCACATAGTCGCCCATTTGATAGAAGTTGTTGCTGCGCCTGATGATGGCTGTATCAACCTCACCAATATCGCCCAGCAAATGAGCGCCTGCTTTAAAAGGGTAGGTTCGGATAGGTCGTTCAACAAGCGTGAAGCCAGGAAAACGCCAGACATTTTCTTCCAGCTTGGCTTGAAGATCAATGGAAAGCAACCCTTCAAAAACAGATGGCCGATATCTTGTATTCTTTATTATCGCATTAACCATACGGCTTTTGAACTCGGCCGTATCAATATTTAATAAACTGCACAAATAAGTTGTATCAACATCCTTTACTTCATAAGGTGTAACAGTAAGATCGTAGATGATGGTGTTGTTAAGAATAGCTTTGTTCTTACGGTCGAATATAATTCCTCTATCCGGGTAAATTACTTTTCTATATACCGCATTATCCAAAGCCTGCAGTTTATACTTATCAGAAACCACCTGCAATATAAAAAGCCGCACTACTATTATTAAAAAAGTGGCGGCGAAAATAAGTCGTATAACGGTTTGACGCGATTGATTGAATACAGGCATACCCTATATATTTGTCCTGAACTTCTGTTTCCTGTAAAAAAGTATTTCCGTAATCATAATTAATAAAAAGCTAACGCCAGTAGTGGCAATAACCTTGCCCAGGAAATACCAAATATTTGCAAATTGTAACCACTCCAGTATAGTTAGCCATGCATTATGCAAAAAAGCCAATACTAATACATATACTATATATGGCGTCCAGCCCATGCTTGAAGGCGCCGGAGCTACATAATTAAATCCTGAATCTTCCTTGGAGATTAAGATATTTATCAAAAAAGGACGCAGGTACGCTATTAAAGTACACGCGGCTGCATGAAGACCTGGTGTTTTTGTAAAAAAATCAAGGCAAAGCCCAAAAACAAAGCCCAGCAGTGTTAATGAAAGCCGTGGAACTTTATAAGGCAACCATAATATAAAAATAAAATACAGGTAAGGTGTGATGAACTGGTGTAATGGCGGAATTTTATTAAGAATAAACACCTGTGCCAGTATCAACACAAAAAAACGAATGATATTTTTTAATAACTCACTCATTGCTAATCCTGCTTGTTTGTTGCCTTTTCAATAGCATCCTGTTCTTCCTTCTGGAAATTTTTTACCGCGTATACAAACTGAACATTAAAAAAATTAGTAGCCGGTTTTACTTTAAACAAATAAAAATTGCTTCCTTCCGCGCTTTCAATTTTAGTAATAGTGCCAATCATTTGGCCTGGAGGGAAAGTAGAATACCTGCTGGTAATAACGCTATCGCCTACCTTAGCCTGCACGCTTTTAGGAATATTTTTAAATGAAAGCGCCTGCGGGTCCTGTCCATCCCATTCTACGGTACCTGTTTCTCCCGACTTTAGCAAACTTGCACTCACTTTGGTTTCTCTATGCAAAAGGCTTTTTACGGTTGCCATGTTTTTGCTCACATTCACTATGGTACCTACAATACCCGATGGACTAACCACCGCCATATCTTTTGCAAGCCCCTGGGCAGTTCCCCTGCTTAAAGTGAGGTAATTATTTTGTGCTGTAACAGAATTATTAACAACCTTGGCGGGGTAGTAAAAATATTTTCGATACTGCTGTAACGAATCAATCTTTATAGAATCCAGTATGGTTTTAACAGAAGTATCAGGCAACAGAAAATCTTCTTTCAACAAATTTTTCAATTGCTGATTCTCCAATATAAGCTGTTCGTTTGTTTTTTTAAGATTGAAATAATACTCAACGTTGTTGTATTGTTTGCTGATTCTGCCGGTAATCTCACCGGAAGCATTCATAAATATAGCTTCGTGAAAGCGGTTGTATTGAAACAGCATGTACAATGCAAACACCTGCATTATAACAAAGAAGAAAAAATTAAAGTATCGCCTGATGAACAGAAAGACATTACGCACGTGTGTGTTGTTTACATTTCTACCTTATCAGGGTTTGGAAAAATTATGCTAATGTAGAATGCCAGTTTATGCTTGATTATCGCATCACAAACGGGTAGCGCTGATAATTTTTCAGGGCAATGCCTGTTCCTCTTACTACACTTTTTAATGGATCGTCTGCTACATGTACCGGTAATTTAATTTTCTGGCTTAATCTTTTATCCAAACCACGCAATAATGCACCACCGCCAGTAATATAAATACCTCTGCGATATATATCAGAAGCCAGTTCAGGTGGAGTAGTTTCCAATGCCTTTAAAATAGCTTCTTCTATTTTGAAAATACTTTTATCCAAAGCTTCGGCTACTTCCTGGTAGCTTACCATAATCTGCTTAGGAATACCCGTAACAAGATCGCGACCGTTTACCGGCAAATCATCCGGGGGCACTTCCAGGTCCTTCATAGCAGCACCAATCTGTATCTTGATCTGTTCGGCCGTTCTTTCGCCTATCAGCAAACTATGATAGCGACGCAATGCCTCCATGATATCGGCGGTAAATTCATCTCCTGCTATACGGATAGATTGATCGCAAACAATACCAGCCAGTGCAATTACGGTTATACCTGTAGTACCACCACCTATATCCACAATCATATTACCAACCGGCTCTTCCACATCAATGCCAATACCCAGGGCTGCAGCCATCGGTTCGTGCAACAAATACACTTCTTTAGCGCCTGCCTGCTCTGAGCTGTCTCTCACCGCGCGTTTCTCAACTTCGGTAATGCTGGATGGAATACAGATCATCATTCTCCAGCTTGGAGGGAAAAGCGGTTTTTTGGGATATATCATTTTGATCAGTTCCCTGATCATTAATTCTGCGGCGTTAAAATCAGCTATCACGCCATCTTTTAATGGACGGATAGTACGGATGCTTTCATGAGTTTTTTCGTGCATCATCAATGCCTTTTTACCCACGGCAAGTACGTTCTTTGGATTGTTCCTATCCAATGCTATGATAGAAGGTTCGTTTACTACAATCTCATCATTATGAATAATAAGGGTGTTAGCCGTTCCAAGATCTATAGCTATTTCCTGTGTAAACCAATTAAAAAGACCCATAATTGATATTGGAAAATGTGATTCTTAAATAATGTTTGCAAAGTTGTTGTAAATAATTTGAAATACAACGGCAAAACCTTGATTTTTATTGACTTTGAGAGAAATAAATTTTTTTCATATTAAAGTTGCCGCGGTAGTTGTAGGCGTGATACACTTTTGACATAGGTTTTAATAAAATTCAAACCCAATATCCTTGCGAAAGTGCATGCCATCAAAGTGAATAATTTCGAGTATAGCCTTTGATTTGGAAACCGCGTTCTTTAAATTGCTTCCAAAAGAAGTTACTGCCATTACTCGTCCACCATTAGTTACAATAGCGTCGTCTTGCTGTTTTGTGCCGGCGTGAAATATAAAAGCATCTTCCTCCTGTACCAGGTCAAGCCCGTCAATAACCATTCCCTTTTCATAATCGTTAGGATATCCTCCACTCACCGCAACCACCGTGGCAGCGGACCTTTGATCGGTTTCTATGGTTACAGTATCCAGCTTTTGCGCTGCTGTTGTTTTAAACAAGGTAACAAGATCATTTTTTAACCTGGGTATAACCACTTCGGTTTCAGGGTCACCCATTCTACAATTGTATTCAATCACGTAAGGCTCATCGTTTACTTTTATTACACCAATAAAAATAAATCCGCAGTATTCAATCTTTTCCTTTTTAATACCTTCTATGGTAGGTACGATTATCTTGTCGGTAATTTTTTTCATAAAGGCTTTATCTGCAAACGGAACAGGACTTATAGCTCCCATCCCGCCTGTATTTAGACCTTTATCGCCCTCACCTATTCTTTTGTAATCTTTTGCTTCAGGA
Source organism: Agriterribacter sp. (assembly GCA_044223805.1). Lineage (GTDB taxonomy): Bacteria > Bacteroidota > Bacteroidia > Chitinophagales > Chitinophagaceae > Agriterribacter. Next base: position 1,361 of record JBGALP010000047.1, on the reverse strand, counting down.
AGTATTACATAATTTTTTCCGTCGGTAAGTACAAAAACACTTAATTCTATTCCTGAAAGAAAATCTTCAACCACTACCTTTTTGCTCGCGTCGCCAAATTTTGATTGCATAATCATCAATTCAAATTCAGCAATCGCTTCCACATGGTTCTGACAAATAATTACGCCCTTTCCAGCAGCCAAACCATCTGCCTTTAATACTATAGGAAGCGAATGCGCCTGCAGGTAACCAACCCCATCTTCATAATTATCCAGATTAAATTCCCTGTAGGCGGCAGATGGAATACCATGCCGGTCCATAAACGCTTTGGCAAAAGCTTTACTGCCTTCCAGTTGAGCGCCGGTTTTTGATGGGCCAATAACAATGATATGCTTAAGCGCGGCATCGCTTTTAAAATAATCATATACGCCTTTTACCAGTGGCTCTTCAGGACCAACAACCAGCATGTCAATTGCGTTCTCAACACAAAATTTACTTAAGCCATCAAAATCTGTAGCGGAAATTTCTACATTAGTGCCGCATAAAGCAGTACCGGTATTACCCGGTGCAATAAACAGTTTTGAGCATTCCCTGCTTTTACTCATTTTCCATGCCAGGGCATGCTCCCTTCCGCCGGAGCCTAAAAGTAAAATATTCATAATGTGAAACTTGTGTTGATAATGCGGTGCGAAATTAGAAATATAGCGGTGTAAAAATTCAATTTATTTTATGGGCGGATAGTTATCAATACCTGCTCCCGAAAATAAGCCTTATATTGTTTGCTGTACTCGTAGAAATACTAAATAATAATACGCATGAATCAACCTGCTGCAAAAGGACATCCTAAAGGTCTGTATATTTTATTTGCCACGGAGATGTGGGAACGATTTAATTTTTATGGTATGAGGGCCATACTGGTTTTGTTTATGACCAAGGCGCTCCTCTTCGACCAGGCATTTGCGTCAAATCTCTACGGCAGTTATTTGAGTCTTGTATATCTTACTCCTTTACTCGGAGGTTTTATAGCCGACCGCTACTGGGGCAACCGACGTTCCATCATTGCCGGAGGTATAGTAATGGCTATAGGTGAATTCATTTTATTTGGATGCGGTACGCTGTATAATTCAGCACCGGATGTTTCTGCAATATTGTTTTTTTCCGGGCTTGGATTAATGATTGCAGGCAACGGTTTCTTTAAACCAAATATATCATCGCTGGTGGGGCAACTGTATCCCCAAAATGATAATAGAAAAGATGCCGCCTACACCATTTTCTATATGGGTATTAATACCGGCGGAGCTTTAGGTCCTTTTGTGTGCGGACTTTTTGGTGATACGGGCAATCCTGCAGATTTCAGGTGGGCGTTTCTGATAGCAGGTATA
>JBGALP010000362.1:0-3798 GCA_044223805.1 Agriterribacter sp. | reverse complement strand
TGTTGTCTAAAGTAAGTTTGATTCCTGATATGAAACTCGGTATTGTTATTTTAACCAATACCGAAAATGGTGGCGCTGCTGTTTTCAGCGTGGTACATAATACGATACTGGATAGTTATTTGGGGTTGGATAAAATTGACTATGTAGAACGATATGCCAAACGGATGGCTGCTCAAAAAAACAATGCAGACTCCGTAACTGCCAATGTATGGAAACAGGTGGAGGCAGCTAAAAAAATAAAGATCAACCCGCAGGATTATGTGGGTATTTACCAGGACAACTGGTTTGGCAAGATTGAAATTTTTGTAAAAGGCAATCAACTCTGGTTTAAATCTTACCGTTCGCCCAAGCTGAATGGACCGATGTATTTTTATAAAGCCAACAGCTTTGCCATTAAATGGGAATACCAGGATATGAACTGTGATGCTTTTGCGATGTTTGGTTTAGATGAAAACGGCAAAGCACAAAGCATACAAATGAAAGGCATTTCACCCAATATTGATTTTAGTTTCGACTTCCAGGATTTGGATTTGCATAGAGTAAAGGGTGGTGAGTGACGAGCAATTTTTCGTTAACCTTGAAGTGATGAAAGGACTAATACAACTGCAACGTCCCCTACTTCGCGGCAACGTCTCCTGCTTGGGATTAGTGGTCTAGCCAGGGACGTTGTCTGAAATTTAGAAGAATGCCTATTTTTATGCTATGCCTGTAAAACGCACCATACCATATTCGGAGGGAATATTTTCCATAACGTTTACATGTGCCGGTTGGATTCCACTTATAGAAAAGGTAAATGGCTATGATATCATATATAACTGGTTTAATTATTTAATAAGCAAAGGGCATTATATCATAGGTTATGTTATTATGCCCAATCATGTACACGTGATGATTGCCTTTAAAAGGAGTAGTCAATCTATCAATACTATTATTGGCAATGGCAAACGCTTTATGGCATATGAAATCATCAGGCGTTTACAGGATAATAACGAACACGAATTACTGAATCAATTACAGGATAAAGTAGAAGCGGCAAGAAAAGCCAATGCAAAACAGCATAATGTGTGGGAATTGTCATTTGATTGGAAGCATTGCGAAAGCGATAGTTTTATAGAACAAAAACTGGCTTACTTTCATAATAATCCTAACAAAGGCAAATGGAATTTGTGCACAAACCCGGTGGACTACCTGCATAGCTCAGCAAAGTTTTATGCTACTGGTGAACAGCAAATAGTTGAATTAACAAGTTATACTTTATTGGCTGATATTGATTTAACAGCGGCTAAAGGCTAATACAACAGCAACGTCCCAGCCCGGTACACAAATCTGCGGGAGACGTTGCAGCGAAGAGAGGCGCTCGCAAGCCCTTGCGCGAGCATTAAAAAAAATAAGGAGATTGATTTACGCATAAGCCGGATTTTAAACCCTTTACAAACTCACGTTAACCCCCCCACCAAAATATTTCCTGTAATCTGTTGAGATCGGGTAGGTGTCAGAATCAACCAGGTTGCGACCGTTTATAAAAAACTCAGCATGGTTAAAACGCCAGCAGTTAAACTGGTAGGCAACAAAGATATTAGCCACCTGCAGAACATTGTGTTTAATAACCGTGGGTTGATAGTCAATTGTTGTTCTTTCGTTGAAATTCAAAAGGTAAACCAGATCCAGCCCGGCATAGAATTTTTTACATTGAATTCTGTTTACGAAACCACCGGTAGACAGATGATCTTTGTAATTGTGTGGGTCATCAACGTTAAGATTGTCGTAGCGTGATCTGTTGTTGATATTGTTGAAGTATAAGCCAGAAGTCCATGTGAAATTATTCCTGCGCTCAATATCTCCTTCAATGCTGATATAGTGTTGCTTTCTCAGGTATTTGCCGATAGCTGTTATAAAAACAGGTGATGATGACGCGATAGGAAGTTCCATTACCGTAAGCAATCTTTGTTCCGCATTCAGATAGTTGTAATTAATCCTCAGTTTTTTTTCAAATAAGGATAAACCGGTACCGGCCTGCCACTGTGTAGCGGCTTTATAGGGAGGTGGAATGATGGACGGATACCCTATAACATAAGGGGTCGCCTCAAGTGATGCCGGTAAAACGTAGGTGTGGTTAAAATCACTCAGTTGATATGCTCCATCATATGCTGAAAAGCGCTCCGAATAAGACCCAAAGAGCTTCCAGTCAGCCTTTGATGTTGCTTTCATGAGTTGGGAAAGATTAACAGTTGCATTTGCGAAAGGGTATGACCTGGTGTTAGGATATTTGGAGTCAACTATTTTCGATACATCCTGTAATACTCCTCCCTGTATCAGCAATAGTGAAGCATAAGAAACCGAAAGCGATGGTGTAGCTGTAAATTGTTTACCTTGACGTTGCTGCCACGACCAGGAGTAGCTGCTACCATAGATAACCTGCTCGTATACACTACTGACCATATTTGCATGACGATAATATGCTTTTTGAAAATTGATATTCAGCGAAGGTTCAAACAGCCAGTTCCCCCACTTTTTTATTACGGAAAAATGGTCATTGAACGTAAAGGACTCAGCCCGCAGACTGTCTCTTACCCGGTCGTTACGGATGCGTCCATCATATAATAGTTCATTTCTTCCGTAAGTACTATCCAGCATTCGGCCTGTTAAATAGCTGAACGTAAATTTATTTACAAGCCGGTTCGCAATGGTTGTTTCCAGCTTTATATAAGGGTTCAATAAATACTCGTTATTCTTAGAAATTACTTTACGGTTGTAATCAGGTGTAATGGTACGTACATCGCCACGCTCTGTCTGCGGTACATAATTAAAGTAGGCCGAGAGTACATTATGCTTATTAATTTCTACCTGCCCCCACACATTTACTTTCAACCTGTTGATGCCGGGAATGTTGACATCATACAAAGCATCTTTTTTGTTTCTGCCGGGTAGCGCATCATGTATAAATCCCAGTGATCCGCCATAATGGAATTTTTGGTTGCCACCACGTGCGGTAACTGCATATTGCTGAAAGTTGCCTGCAAGCACCTGTTGTGATTCCTTTTCACGACTGCTAAGCTGTGTAATTACTTTGCGCGATATAGCGCTTCCCATGGCAGAAAAACTGAAATGCGGTGAATTGTCATTCCATTGCTTAGTGCGAACCAAGGCCATCAACTGCATATTACCCGCGCCGTTTTGGTTTACCAGCGCATTGCGTACAATCGTGATGTCTTCAATATCCTGGATGTTGTAGGCGTCAATATCTGCAACGGTAATACCATCTACAACATATACCATCTGATCTTTTTGCGTGAGTGCGCCGTTAGCCCAGCTCCTGATTACTTCACTGAGGTTTAAGAAAGGCATTCTTGCTATATCGGCTGCCTTGATAGTGGTAGATTGAGTAAATGCTTTTTGGAGTCTTTGCCTGCCCAGGTCAAGATAAGTTGAATCTGATTGCGCGAATGCAGTTTGTATACATACCAGGGCAACGAAAAAAAACAGCAGTGATTTCATAATGAGGGTTGAAATAAGGATGCAAATATAATTATTTTGTATTCGATATTGATCTCACTGATTCAAATAGAACAGCCTTGCCAGGCCACCGGTTTAACTATGCAACTTTTTATCAATGCTTATCGAAATAAAAAAACCAATCACCCAGATCACTACAGAAGCAATAGTGTTCAGATCAAGCCATAAGCTAAGTACCAGCGTAATAATGATGACAATAACACCTGACCATTTAAAAAAAGAGGCTTGGCGTAATTTCAATACGGCTTCGTCTTCTTTAAAATTTTGTTTGAACGCATAGCCAAG
>JBGALP010000046.1:0-25705 GCA_044223805.1 Agriterribacter sp. | reverse complement strand
CATTAAGCAACTGGGCTATCTCCGCCTCGCAATTAAAGATTATTTTTGGAGACAGAATGAAAACAGCTCTTTAAATACGCCGCAAAAAAGAGGCGGTTCCTGCTCTTTTAGTGGAGCCGTCCCGCCTCTTTTTGCTACAGTAAATTATTTTTTTGACACAGTTTAATTTACAGACCCAAGAGGAATGCGCTAAGAAAAGCTATAGCTGATCATCTTTTTTGAATGACGGCTTAATCAAAAATTCTGGTTCTTTTATATTGCCTTTTGCCGTTCTCCAGAATTGCATAAGCATGTCATTGTCTAACATAAATTGCTTCAACCTTTCAGCAGGAGGCTTTGAAAGCCAAATTCGCAGCTGTATTGCTCTAATATCATCAGGAGTATCAGTCATTATTCGGGAGTTCAAATTTCATTCGGTTCGCCAAACACATCTTCTTAACTATTTATAACACATACTCCTCTTTCTTTCCTATAGCATGCATTATGCGCTTACGGTGTTGCGCACCCCATTTCGACATTTCCGTTATAATAGACTGTAATGTTTTGCCATAGTCTGTTAGTTCATATTCCACTGTCACAGGTTTGGTATCATATACTGTTCTTTGTACCAACTCATTTATCTCCAGGTCACGCAGTTCCTTACTCAGCATTTTTGAACCAATGCCTTCCACTTCCCTTTGCAGTTCCATAAATCTTTTTTTGCCAAAACTCAATGAACCAATAATGGAGATCTTCCATTTACCACTGAGTATATCGAGGGTATCGTGTATAGACCTGAGATGGCTAACGCATTGGTCTGGTTTATGTTCGGGAACCAATTTCTTATTCATGATATCATTATTATGTTAGGTAGTTTCCTGTGGGAAAGTACTTTCCTTTAGGAAACCAGTATCCAAAGTAAAGTATATTTCTGGAAATTTGCAACTTAAAACACACAATTATGTCAGGTAAAACAAAAAAAATGCTTTCTATTATACTATTAGCTCTTCCATCTGCAATGGTATTATTGAGTGGAGCAATGAAAATCTCTGGTAGCGAACAGGTAGTTACGGGGTTGTCAAAAATCGGGTATGGATCGCTCATCAGTACCTTAGGTATTGCAGAGATCGTATTTGTGGCATTGTTATGGATTCCCAAAACCTGGAAGATCGGTTTTCTTTTATTGCTTTCGTACCTTGGAGGCGCGGCCGCTATTGAAGTAATGGCTGGCAAAGGAATGGCTTTTATTTTTATAGCTTTATTATGGGCTGGAGCCTATTTAAAAGAAAGTACCATGTTTGTATCGTCATCCTCAAAATAGTAGTGACGTAGTAATTAATAAAGCAGGAATTATGGCAGACAAAATGAAAGTGGAAATATGGAGTGATATCATGTGTCCGTTTTGTTACATAGGAAAAAGAAAATTTGAAACAGCGTTGAAAACATTCGATGGCGCCGATGAGGTTGAAATGGAGTGGCATAGTTTTCAACTCGATCCAGGCATTGAGGCAGGTAGTAACAAAAATGTATACCAGTATTTAAGTGAACGAAAAGGATTTTCTTACAACCAGTCTGTGCAAATGCACAAACAGGTTGTTGATACCGCCAAAGCAGTTGGGCTTGAATATAATTTTGATAAAGCCGTTGTAGCGAATTCTTTTGATGCGCACCGCCTCATACAATTCGCCAAAACAAAGAGATTGGGTGATGCCGCAGAAGAGCGTTTGTTTAAAGCTTATTTCACCGAAGGAAAAGATTTTGGTGATCATGCTACATTAGTGATGCTGGCAAAAGAGATAGGTTTGAATGAAACTGACGTAGCTGATGTTTTAAAAAGTGATGCGTATAAAGACAATGTAGAAAATGATATAGCTGAAGCTGCTCAGATCGGTATCCGGGGTGTTCCATTTTTTGTATTCAATAGAAAGTATGCGGTATCGGGTGCACAGGCGCCTGATGTTTTTGCGAATGCATTGCAGCAATCTTTTGAGGATTGGAATAAGCATAAACCACTTACCGCCCTTACTGTTGCTGAAGGTGATACGTGTTCTACTGATGGTGAATGTGCGTAAGAACGGGAAAGGAGAGCCGACAAACGTGAGACGTGAAATGATAGAAGTGAGATGTGAGATACCCTTCGCGTCATGGCGAAGCGCCTTTAGCAATTTTGAGGTTTAATAAAGGCTTGCGGCGCTGAAGCCGTCTCGTGCCAGTAATAGATACTTCATAAATTTCAGAACGTTTTCTCTTCAGCATGATTACTACGTCTCATTCGCCCCATTAACATAGCGATTATATTATAAATGCGGCATTGGTAATAATTATTGATGATAGAGCACATACCTTTGATTGTTCAAATACGAGAGGAGATACGAGACCTGAGATTCGAAACCATTTCACGCTTATTGTTTCACTTCTCACGTTTTAACTGTTTTAAAAACACAAAACAATTTATGAAATACAATCTCTTAGGCAATACCGGATTAAAAGTATCAGAGCTTTGTTTGGGAACAATGACATTTGGTGGTAAGGGCATCTGGACTGCAATCGGAGCATTACCACAGGAACCCGTAGACGAACTGGTTAAACAGGCAGTTGATGCAGGTATCAATTTTATTGACACCGCTAATATATATTCCGAAGGATTGTCAGAAGAACTCACAGGAAAGGCTATCCGTAATCTCGGGCTTAACCGTGATGATCTTGTAATTGCTACCAAAGTAAGAGGTAAAATGGGAGAAGGTCCAAACCAGATCGGACTTAGCCGCAAACATATTATTACACAGGTTGAAGCGAGCCTGAAGCGGCTGAATACTGATTATATTGATCTCTACCAGATCCATGGCTTTGATGCGCTCACGCCACTGGAAGATACTATTGACACATTGGACACTTTGGTGCAAAGTGGTAAAGTAAGGTATATAGGTTGCAGTAACCTTGCGGCCTGGCAGTTGATGAAATCCTTAGGGTACTCACAGTACAACGGCAAATCTAAATTCGTTTCGTTGCAGGCATATTATACTATTGCCGGCCGCGATCTGGAGCGGGAGCTTATTCCTTTGTTGCTCGATCAGAAAGTAGGGTTGATGGTATGGAGCCCTCTGGCAGGTGGTTTTTTAAGTGGTAAGTATACCCGCAATGGAGAAACAGAACAAGGGTCGCGCAGGGTTAGTTTTGATTTTCCACCTATCAATAAAGAAAGAGCCTACGATATTATTGACGAACTGGCGGTGATGGCAAAGGAAAAAAATAGTTCAGTAGCGCAATTGGCACTGGCATGGCTGCTGCAGCAAAAAGCCGTAACCACTGTGATCATTGGAGCTAAAAGGCCAGATCAACTACAGGATAATCTCAAAGCCATTGATATTACTTTCACCGAAGATGAACTACAACGGTTAAACGCTGTAAGCAAGCTTACCTCTGAATATCCCGCATGGATGCTGGAAAGACAAGGTGGTGACCGAAAAGCATAAGAAGCCTTTAGATGCAACCAGGCTATTTTGGGGCATGTCAATTTTGCGAAGGCGGGTGTTTCATCAGAACGGAACACTTGTGTCTAAATTTGGAATGCACCTATTTGGACATTTATTATAAATGAACCAACTTTAAATATTAATACATCTGCCTGGCATGAACTATACACAACTACTTGAAAAAGTAAAACTTTACGTTATCGGTTTTTTTTCTGAGCAAACCAATAACAGCATTGTATACCACAACCAGCGGCACACGGAAGATGTTGTAAAAGCTGTATCGCTTCTGGCCGAACATTATAGACTGAACGATCATGACGTTTTTATAGTACTGACTGCCGCATGGTTTCATGATGTTGGCTATTATAATGGAGCGGTAGCGGGGCATGAACAAAGAGGCGCTGACCTTGCTACCACTTTTTTACAACAGCAAGAGGTAGATCAAGCTACTATAAACGAAGTGCAAAAATGTATTCTCGCTACTGTAATGCCGCAAAAGCCAAATGGCTTGCTGGAGCAGATTATTTGTGATGCAGATCTTTCCAACCTGGGAACAGAGGGCTTTAGCAAGAAGAATAAATTGCTGCGTAAAGAAACCGAACTAAGGGAGAACAGGCATATCAGTAAAGAAGAATGGCGCAAAGGAACAATCGTTTTTTTGGAGAAGCATTATTACCATACAGATTACGCTAAACAGTTGTTTGATGAAACCAGGCTGCGCAATATAGAGCGGCTTAAACAAAAAGTAGCAGACGACAATGATGAAGTAAAGCTGCCACCGGGAGACAATGAATCTGTAAAAAAGATTGCTCCCGCTCCTGAAATAGTGAAAGCCAAAAAGAGTGATCGTCCTGAAAGGGGAATTGAAACCATGTTTCGTATCAGCTCTAATAATCACCAGCGCTTAAGTGATATGGCAGATAATAAAGCGCATATCATGATCACTACTACCTCTATCATTATTTCTGTATTGTTGAGCATATTATTGCGTAAGCTGGAAGATAATCCTAATCTTATTTTTCCTACAACCTTATTACTGGTTGTATGTGTAACCACATTGGTGTTTTGTATTCTGGCTACCAGGCCATCTCTCCCCAAAGGTGTTTTTACGCAGCAGGATATTGATAATAAAAAAGTGAATCTTTTGTTTTTTGGCAATTTTTACAAAATGAGTTTTGAAGAATATTCCGGTGGTATGAATGCGATGATGAACGATCGTGATTTTTTGTATGGAAGTCTTACACGTGATGTATACTCACAAGGCATAGTGCTTGGGCATAAATACAGGCTGCTGCGAACAGGGTACAATATCTTCATGTATGGTATTGTAGCTTCTGTATTGGCTTTTGTAATTGCGTCCATTTTTTGGGGTTAATAAAGTGCATGAATGAGTAAGTTTATTTTTTTTAACAGGGATGCGAGCTGGCTTTCGTTTAACGAAAGAGTATTGCTGGAGGCTGCCAATGTGCGTGCGCCACTACTGGAACGGATAAAATTCCTTTCTATTTTTTCATCCAATCTCGATGAATTTTATAGGGTACGTATGCCTGTTATAGCTGCATTACGTAAAATAAATAAAGAAGAAACGGGCGATACCACCTATGCCCAGATAACAGAGATTATTAACCGGCAACAAATATTATACGGCAGTATACTCAATACCAGGCTGGTGCCTGAACTCAGGCAAAAAGGATATTATTTTCTTAATAACGAAAGCATTCCTGCTGCGCTGCATGCGATAGTGGAAGAATATTTTTTTACACAGGTGTCTGGGTATATACATCCGGTTAAACTATCCGCTAAAACAGATTTTTTTCCAGAGAATAACAAGCTTTACCTGGCGGTGATTGTTGAGTATGGTGGGAAGGAGGAAAAAGTGTTTCTGGTAAATATTCCTGCTAATCATCTCTCCCGTTTTTTTAAGATCCGTCAGCGCGAAGGAGAATATATTATTTTTTTGGAAGATGTGCTGCGGAATAATCTTTCTCACCTGTTTGCTGACGCTAATGTTAAAGGCGCTTATAGCATTAAAATTACGAGAGACGCTGAACTTGATCTCGCGGATGAGTACGACGAAGATATTGCTGAAAAAATAGAAGACCAGCTTAATAAGAGAGACCACGGATTTGCTACGCGCTTCCTGTATGAGCCAGGAATTCCTTTAAGGCATTTGCAAAACATCATCCAGTCCTTTAACCTGCAAAAGGCTTCGGTAGTAGAAGGAGGCAGGCATCATAATCTTAAAGATCTGGCTTCATTACCTGTTAATGATGATAGCTTGTTGTATCCTGTATGGAAATCATTACAGTGCATTGTTGGATTAGAAAAAGGTGAAACATTATTTGAAGCCATCAGCACAGGTGATCACATAGTGCACACACCTTATCAATCATACGACACGGTTATTCGTTTTTTTAACGAAGCGGCTATTGACAATACTGTTACTGAAGTATTCACCACTTTATATCGCGTAGCCAGTCGCTCCAGAATTGTTCATGCATTGATTAACGCTGCAAGAAACGGGAAAAAAGTAACGGTGCTGGTGGAGTTAAAAGCAAGATTTGACGAAGCCAACAATATATATTGGGCAAAACAAATGAAGAATGCCGGCGTACGCATTATTTACAGCAGCAATGCATTAAAAGTGCACGCTAAAATTGCGTTGATAAAAAGAAATCACCAGGATATACCTTATCTCGGATTGCTTGCCACAGGAAATCTCAATGAAACTACAGCCCGCTTTTATACGGATCATATTTTACTAACGGCGTGCCAACCTATGCTTGCCGAAATAGAAAAGCTGTTTGGTTTTTTAAGCAAGAAAAAAAGGCCAGACAGCGATGATAGTATCCTTTTCGATCATATACTCGTAGCTCAGTTTAATCTTCAATCCGTTTTTTTTGATTTAATAGAAAGAGAAATACAAAATGCTTTGCAGGGTTTGCCTGCCGCTATTATTATCAAGCTCAATAATCTTGAAGAAGAAAAGTTGATTACAAAATTATACGAAGCTTCTAATGCCGGTGTAACGGTACATCTTATAGTAAGAAGTATTTGCAGGCTGGTACCCGGAGTGAAAGGGCAAAGCGAAAACATTACCGTAAAAAGAATTGTTGATAGATATCTTGAACATGGTCGTGTATTCATTTTTCACAATAACGGAAATGAAACGATGTACCTGGGTTCGGCAGACTGGATGAACCGGAACATATACCGGCGTATCGAGGTTTGTTTTCCTGTGTATGATGAAAATATAAAGCAACAGGTAAAAAATATCATTAACCTGCAATGGCAGGATAATGTGCAGGCTGTATATATTGATGATGCATTACATAATGTTACTCCGCAAAATGTGGAACCTGCAGTGCGCTCGCAGGAAGCCATCTACCAGTTTTTATTAACGGAACAAAACAAACAGTTAACTGAAAAAAAAGCCTACGATGTTTCGCGTTCATAAAAATATGATAGTAATTGTATGGATACTGATGTCGTTAGCGGCATGTTTATCTTCAACAAATAAAGCGCTGTCGCCACCACATTATGATCTTGCTAAACCTGAAAAGTTTTTTATGCCCGCAAGCCTGCTTGAAATATCCGGCATAACATTTCACAATGGCAATAGTGATACGGTATATGCTATACAAGACGAAGAAGGCAGATTGTTTCGCCTGGCATGGCACGAAAAGAAACAGTTTAATGTAAAATTTGGTAAGAAAGGCGATTATGAAGATGTGACTATGCTGAAGGATAAAGTAATTGTATTGAAGAGTAATGGGGTGTTGTATAGTTTTCCTTTTAATGAAAGGGTATATGAGGAAGCGGAAAATGTACATGAGATTAAGCATGTTTTGCCTGAAGGTGATGAGTACGAAGGAGTATATGCTGATGAAGCGTCTGGTAAAATATACGTGCTTTGTAAAAATTGTATGGCTGATGATTCAAAAAAAGCGGTGACAGGATACATATTGCAGGGAAATGATACTGTGCAGTTAGCCGGGCAATTTACTATTGATGTATTGCAGATCAAAGCCATCGAAGGCAAGGTGAAAAGAGGGTTTCGTCCATCGGGTTTGGCGCAGAATCCAATTACTAAAGAATGGTTTATTATTTCAGCAGTAAATAAATTTTTAGTAGTTACAGATAGCAACTGGCAGGTAAAAGAAGTGTATACGCTAAATGGAAATACGTTCAATCAACCAGAAGGAATCGCTTTTGATAAAAGCGGTAACCTGTATATATCCAATGAAGGAGATGATCTTTCGGAAGGAAATATTTTGAAATTTGTTCGCAAAGAAAACTAACCACCCGCCTCACATCAGCAACCTTTTTTAAACACGCATTATATGAGAAAATATATCGCCATACTACTTTTGACGTTACCGCTGTTAATAAACGCGCAGCATGTGGACGTTGATATTTTGAAAAGCATTAATCCCCGTAATCCATCTTCTGCTTATTGGAATATTACCAGTAGTTCAGCTTATTTCATGCCGGCTGGCGCACTTGCCGGAACATTAGTATATGCATTGATAAAAAAGGACAGGAATGTACAGCGCAATGCATATGAGCTGTGCATTAGTATAGGTGCCGGAACATTGGTTACACAAGCGTTAAAGTATAGCATTAACCGGCAGCGCCCGGCTCAGCGATTTCCTGATGAAATATTTCCAGCACAGCTAAAAACAGGACATTCATTTCCTTCTGGTCATACTTCCCTGGCTTTTTCATCTGCCACAACTATTGCTTTACAATACAAAAAATGGTATATAGTAGTACCGGCATATTTGTGGGCCGGTTCGGTTGGATATTCAAGAATGTATCGCGGATTGCATTATCCGTCTGATGTGCTGGGGGGCGCTGTTGTAGGGGTGGGTAGCGGTATATTAAGTCATTGGTTAACCAAAAAACTGATCAGTGATAAAAAGCAATAATACCGTATGAGAAAAAAGATCGGACTTTACCTGTGTTTTATTTGTATGTATGGTATTTGCTGTGCACAGGATAGTATAGTTAAACGTGTGATCTTTATTGGAGATGCAGGCGAAATTGATGCGCAACAGAATAATGTGTTGAGCGAAGCGGCAATGCAGGTGATTGATGGAAAAACCACGGTAATGTATTTGGGCGATAATATATATCCTAAAGGCATGGGTTTACCGGGTAGTATAGAAGAAGCCACAACCCAGCAGATTTTGCAAAAACAATTTATCCCATTCCGAAGCAAAGGCGCGGCAGTTTATTTTATACCGGGTAATCACGATTGGGACAGGATGGGTAAAATGGGTCTGGAAAAAATACAGGCCCAAAGTCAATATCTGCAACAGCAAGGCGACTCTCTGTTAAAAATGTTGCCTGCTAATGGTTGCCCCGATCCTTTTGAACTGAATATATCTGACGATTTGGTGATTATTGGCTTTGACAGCGAATGGTGGTTGTTTCCCTATAACAAACAAAATGAAGCTGCGGATTGTGACTGCAATACCAAACAGGAAGTACTGGATAAGATGAGTGAGCTGTTATATAAAAACAGGTACAAAGTTATTTTGCTTGCTTCGCATCATCCCTTTCAGAGCTATGGTCATCACGGTGGTTACTATACGCTGAAAGATCATATTTTCCCACTCACGGCTATTAATCCATCGCTGTATATTCCTTTGTCCTTAGTAGGTTCTTTATATCCATTGCTTAGAAAAACTTTTGTAAGTCCTGAGGATATGGCGCACCCTTTGTACAAAAAAATGGTGCAGGATATTGATGAGGTATTTGAAGGCTTTCCAAACCTGGTGCATGTGGCAGGGCATGAACATGGACTGCAGTTTATAAAGCATAAACAATGGCAGGTGGTCAGTGGTTCAGGCGCTAAAGAAGCATTTGTAAAAAAAGGAAAACATGCATTGTTTGCTGAAAAAATACCGGGGTTTGTAACGGCTGATATATTGCCGGATAACAGTGTGCGGTTTACCTATTATACTATTGAAGGATCAAAATCAACGATTGCGTTTACTTACGATAAGCCTTATACGAATATCAGGGAACAGGAAAAAGTTACGTTGGAAGGCGTTACTAATGAGGATAGTGTTGTAGTGCGCGCTAACTCAAGGTATGATAGTGTAGGAAAACTGCACAGAGCATTGTTTGGAGAGAACTACCGGAAGGAGTGGGGGGCTGAAACCAAAGTGCCGGTTATAAAATTATCTGTCATAAAAGGCGGTCTTGTGCCAACGCAACGTGGCGGAGGGCATCAGTCGCTTTCTTTACGGTTAAAGGATGCATCAGGAAAAGAATGGGTTTTGCGTACAGTAGATAAAAATCCGATTGTAATAATTCCTGTAGCGCTCAGGGAAACTTTCGCGAAAGATATTGTGCAGGATAATATGTCTGCCCAGCATCCTTATTCTGCATTGGTTGTACCGCCTGTTGCCGAAGCAATAGGTGTTGCACATACTAATCCAGTTATTGGGCTGGTTGTGCCAGATGTTAACCTTGGTATTTATGAAAAATTGTTTGCTAATACACTTTGTCTTTTGGAAGAAAGAGAACCGGTTGGTAAGTCGGACAATACAATTAAAATGCTGCAGCAACTGGATAAAGACAATGATAACAGGTTTGATACAGCGGCATACCTGCGTGCAAAAATTGTTGACCTGATGCTGGGTGATTGGGACCGGCATTTTGATCAATGGCGCTGGCGCGATGAACAAAAAGGCAACGGGAAAAAATATCGTGCTGTGCCACGAGACAGAGACCAGGTGTTTTATGTGAACGAAGGCATTTTCGCCAAGACTGCTTCACGCCCTTGGATATTGCCTTACCTGGAAGGTTTTCGTGGCAGAGTTAAGAATGTAAATACGTTTATGTACAACGGGCGCCAGCTATCTGCAAGATTTCTGAACCAGTTTTCTTATGATGAATGGATGCGGATCTCAAAACAAGCTATTGCAGCAGTTAACGATAGTGTGTTAGAAGAAGCATTGTCAAGATTGCCCGCTTCGATTAAAGCTATCCGTTATACTCAATTGCTTAAAGACCTTAAAGAACGCAGAAGCCATATGGAAACTGAGATGAGTAATTATTATTATTTTCTTTCCAAAACAGTTGACATAAAAACAACCGACAAAAATGAGTTTGTAGAAATCAGGGACACAAGAGAAGGAGATCTGGCTGTAAACATCTATAAACTTTCAAAAGAACGGAAGATTAAAGCACTTTTTTATTCCAGAACATTTCATCCTGTAGAAACAAAAGAAATACGATTGTTTATTGGCAAAGGCGACGATAGTGTATATATCAATAATGTATCATCTGCTATCCGGTTAAGGATTATAGGTGGCAAGGGCGACAAAGTGTATGATGCAGTGGCATCAGCAAAAAAAATAAAAGTATATGAAAGAAAGCACAATGCTGTGTTTAAAGGAGAACAATCAGCATTCATAAAATATCTTTCAAACGATAGCGCAAACACAGCTTATATGCCAACAGACCCGTATAATGTAACAGGCCCTTTAATTGCTGCGGGCTATAATAACGACGATGGTTTATTGCTTGGCGCAGGTATTAAACATATTCACCGTGGGTTCAGGCGGTTGCCATATGGCAGTGTACAGCAACTTTCTTTTGTGCATTCTTTTTCTACCAGTTCTTTTCAGGTAAAATATAAAGGAGAGTGGATACAGGCTATTGCCAATGCTGATTTCCTGTTTAATGCAACCATAAAAGCCCCTGACAATACGCAAAACTTTTTTGGGTTGGCCAACGAAACACCATTCGATAAAACAGGCAACTATAAACGGTATTACCGCGCAAGATTTAATGTTTACCAGGCAGATGCGCTATTACGCTGGCGCGAAAATGCCAAGGGTGCTATATATGTCGGTCCTTCATTTCAGTTCTACCATTTTGATGAAGATGACAATAAGAACCGGTTTATCACAGATCCTTCTATGCTGCACACGTATGACAGCGCCACTATTAGTAAGGACAAAGCTTTTGCAGGCGCTATTGTTCAATATGTTTATGATAAACGTGATAGTAAACTGCTACCAACCAATGGGGGTTACTTTATCCTGAAGCTGCAGGGTTATGCAGGATTAAACGATTATTCCAGATCGTTCGCACAAATACTCCCCGAGCTTTCCATTTACAAATCTTTAGACAGGCAATCGGCAGTGGTATTAGCCAACAGAACAGGTGGTGGTATTACGCTGGGCAATGCTGCTTTTTACCAGTCGTTGTTTTTGGGCGGACATGAAAACTTGCTCGGCTACCGTCAATATCGTTTTGCGGGGCAACAAATGTTTTACAACAATACTGAGCTAAGAATAAAGATTGCCAATATTGCCAGTTATATATTACCGGGTCAATTTGGCTTGGTTGGCTTTTATGATATTGGCAGAGTTTGGGTTAATCATGACAAAAGTGACTTTTGGCACCAGGGTGCTGGAGGTGGCATTTATTTTGCACCTGCCCAACTGGTCGTTGTACAGGCTATGGTGGGCGCTTCGCGTGAAGGGTGGTATCCATACATTACGCTGGCAATGCGTTATTAAATATGCAAACAACTTTACTTAATATTTTACCCGGTACAGATGGTCCAGCAGTAAAAAACATATTGAGCTTCCGTCCTTTTATTGAATATCTCAAACAGAGAAGTGGTAGCGGCAGCAAGGAAAAATCAATGTTTTTTGATTATGTGATCAGTTCGTTTGAAAAGCATCCCCAACTGTTACAGTCTGTTGATGTGAATGAGATGCAGAACTACGAACCGCTGTTGCAACTGGCGTATAATACATTAGCTCCCATTATTGAAGATGAAGAAAAGCAGCTCAGAGCATTTTGTATTCCACTACAACCGGTGATGTTTTACAGCACCAATGCTTTCTTTAACCTTATTACCAATATAAGAACGGGGGGAATCAGGAAAGATATTCTGGAAAATAATCCGGGGGCGCCCAAAAAAAGCGAAAAATTTGCTTATTCACTTATCCTTGAGCGTTATTACCAGTTGCCTTCCTTTTTTAGCAGTGATATAGTGCATTCGCTGGTAGACGAAGCAACCGAACTTACGCATTACTATAAATTAGACGTTGATGCCAGGTTTATTGATATTCAATACCCGGCAGCATTGCCTGATATAAAAATGGAATTGTTACGGTTCAGCGAGCACGATTCAGGAGACGCGATAAATTTCCTGGAAGAAAAATTGCCGCTGCATCTTTTCACCTTCGAAGGATTTGCTGTGTCAAGTCTCACGGATGTTACTATGGAGTATGCGTTACAGAATATCCGCAACATTATTCTGGATAACACTTACACCGAGCAGGAAAAAAGTTATGCGCAGGTAATATCATCCCTTAAAACACTTACGGGTAGCAACCAGGTTGAGTTTGGTTTGCTGCCGGTATTGCAGGTGAACAACAAACTCATTTTTAACGAGGGTACCTGCATGAACAGTATGCTTATAAGAACTGCAAACCAAAAGGGGATTGCAGAAAGAACCTACATGTCGCTTGCCGACGGGTATTTAAAAACACCAAAGCTGATTTTTTTCAGAGAGATTACTAATGAAGATGCGGAGCGGCAGATCTATCTTAAGCTATTGCGCCTTTCAGGAGTGCACTCTTATGCATTAATGCCTGTTTTTTTTAATAATAAGCTTACAGGGGTATTGGAAATATATGCTAAGAAAGCAGGGATGCTGGATGAAGCTACATTGTCAAAATTGGAACCCGCTATACCGCTGCTGTCACAATTGCTCAAGAATAATGTTGATGAATTTAACAACGATATAGAAAAAATAATAAAAGAAAAATTTACGGCGGTTCAGCCTTCGGTACAATGGAAATTTAATGACGTAGCCTGGCATTATATAAGAGATACTCATTTCAATAAAGAAAAAAGAGAGTTAGAAGATATTGTTTTTGATAAAGTATATCCTTTATACGGTGCGGTAGATATCCGTAATTCTACAGACGAAAGAAACGCGGCGTTGCGCCGCGATATGGAAGTGCAGTTTACCGCGCTGCTTAAAACATTGGAACAGTTGAAAGAAATATCTGGATTGGGCTTGATAGATGAAAAGATATTTAATGCTAAGAAATGGCTTAAAAGAATTGGTGAACCCGGCTTTAACCAGGAACTGAAGCTGAATGATTTTATGGAGAATGAAATCACTCCTTTTTTGATTGAACTCGCTGAAAGTAACCAGGAGCTGAATCCTGTGCTGCAAGCCTACTTCAGGGTAACCGACGAAAAAACAGGGGAAGGTAATGAAAACAGGAGGCAATTGGAAAGTTCCATGAGTACTGTTATTTCGGCGGTAAACAATTATATGGAGCAGTTGAAAGAAGAAGTGCAGAAAGCATATCCCTGCTATTTTGAAAAGTTCAGAACAGACGGCGTGGAGTATGATATTTACATCGGTCAATCTATTGCTCCTGACCGTGTTTTTACTGATATGTACTTGAAAAATTTACGGTTGCTGCAGGTAAAGTCTATGGCGGCAGTTGCAAAATATGCGCACGCTTTAAAAGATGGTTTAGCAAAGCCTGTTGATACAACACAGTTGATTTTTATTCATGCACATCCTATAGACATAAAGTTTCGTAAAGATGAAAAGCGGTTTGATGTAGAAGGCACTTATAACATCCGCTACCATATTATTAAAAAGAGAATTGATAAAGTGCGGGTGAAAGAAACCAAAGACCGGCTTACGCAACCGGGTAAAATAGCGCTGGTATACTTTAATCAGAAAGAGGCTGACGAATACCGCTCATATATAAAATATCTTCAGGGTGAAGGAATTTTAAAAAACGATCTGGAATATCTCGATCTTGAAGATGTGCAGGGCGTTAATGGACTGAAGGCGTTGCGTGTAGGCGTTAACGTAGAGTAGCAGCGGTAAGGTAGCCAGCGTTCCTTCGCGCTATGCCGAATGGCCATTATCCGAATTTGTATATAACGGAACTTACGGCGCTGAAGCCATCTCCTGCCGGCAATAAAGCTTTCCAAATTTTTAAAGCGTTTCTACTTCAATTAGATCGCCACGACTGCCATAAATCTATCGTAATTTGTAACCAGTGTGGGCGGTCTCGCGAAGACGGGGAGAAAGTGCGGATCGATGCCCTCTCTCACTGGTAAAAAGGCCTGAAATTTACCCCAATTATTTTCCTCTTTTTTTCTGCTCATGGCTCCTTTTTCTACGTATATCGCTATATGGGTACAATAAGAAAGCGTATATTTCGATTTGTAAATAAAGTTGTACCCTGCAACCTTCCATATATGATCAATTTTTTTGATTGCAAATGGTTGAATGGGTTAAGAACCAGAAAACAACGTGGCGGATGAGAAAGATCAGCAGACTTATGAGGATATTGGCACTGGTATGTACCCTTTTTACCTGCGCTGCCGGCATGGCACAACAGCACACCTTAACTATCCAGGTTTCAGACAGCTTTCAAGTGGCTGTTAGCAATCCAACGCTCAGCATAAATAAAAAAGAAACAGTTATTGACTCTACAGGTATTATCAACCGGCTTATTCCTCCAGGAAAATATCATATTGTCATCAGTGCTGTAGGGCATTTTTCTTATACTATGGATGTAACTATCCGTTCAGATACCCTATTTCGTGTAATGCTCCGCTCCAGGGAAAGTCTTTTAGGAAATGTGGTAATAACGGCCAGCCGTAACCTTCATCGTAATCAAATGAGCACACAGTCTATAGGTATAACTCAGCTAAAAAAAATGCCGGTTATTTTGGGTGAAGTTGACCCTTTAAAAGCCATCACATTATTGCCTGGCATTAAAAATGGTGGAGAGGCAAGTGCAGGCATTTACGTGAGAGGAGGAGGTCCTGATCAGAACCTCGTGCTGATGGATGGTATACCGGTTTACAACCCCAGTCATCTGCTTGGGTTTTTTAGTGTATTTAATGGAGATGCGGTAAAAAATGTAGATGTAATAAAAGGCGGTATGCCTGCTGAATATGGCGGGCGTTTGAGCAGCGTTATTTTGGTTGATACAAGAGAAGGGGATAAAGATTCACTAAAGGTAACCGGTGGTATTGGTCTTATCTCATCGCGACTTTCGGTTGAAGGTCCGTTAGTAAAAAAGAAATCTTCTTTTATTATTAGTGCCCGTCGTACTTATATTGACCAGGTAGCAAAACTGGTAGCAAGAGATACAATAGGAGATAACGGCTATTTTTTTTATGATGTAAATGCAAAAGCTGATTATGTATTCAACAAAAACAATTCGCTCAATTTTACTTTTTATACTGGTAGAGATAATTTTTCGCTGGTAAATAAAGAAGATTCGGGAAGCAGCCGTGTATTTAATGCGATATGGGGCAATACCATTGTAGGGCTTACCTGGAAGCAGCAGCTCAATAAGCAAATGAAACATGAATTATCGGTGGTATACAATCGTTTCAATTTAGATAGTAAGATCAATTTTGGGGTTTCTGGTTTTGTGTTTACTTCTGGATTGAATGACTACCAAATTAAAAACGATTGGAGTTATGCTTCCAACAACTGGCTAAAGTGGAAGTGGGGCTTTCAATATATCTGGCATAATTTTAAACCGGGTGCGGGTGAATCAAATTCAGGTGTGCAGGAATTCAAATCAAAGCTGAATGATCAGTTTGCAAGAGAAGCCGCGGCTTATATAAGCACAGATATTAATCTTACTCCAACTATAAATATTATTGCCGGTTTGCGGTACAGTTATTTTAACCAGATTGGCCCCACCGAAAGAGTAATATATGATGACAATGGAGCACCCACAGGTGAAACAGAACGTTATGGCAGAGGGCAAAGCATTGCACGCTACCATTATCCTGAACCACGCATCAGCACATTGTATAAATTGCCGGGTAGTGCCAGCATTAAAGTTTCTTATACTAACACTGTACAATACCTGCACCTGGCTACAACAAGCGCTGCTACTTTCCCCAGCGACTTATGGATACCCGTTAGTAAACTGGTAAAGCCGGGTAAATCGCAACAGATTGCCGCCGGATATTTCAGAGATTTTAATAAGGGAACGTATGAAGTAAGTGCTGAAGCATATTATAAAACCATGAGCAACCAGATAGAGTTTAAGCCCGGTGCTCAACTGCTGTTGAATCAAAACCTTGAGGGTGAAATGACTTTTGGTAGTGGTAAAGCGTATGGTATTGAGTTTTTTCTGCAAAAGAAAAAAGGCAGATTAAATGGCTGGCTTGGTTATACTTTAAGCAGGGCCGAAAGAACTTTTCCTGGAATGAATGGCGGTAAATCTTTCCCTTATCGTTACGACAGAACACATGATGTGAGCCTGGTGGTGAATTATACGCTGAGCAGTAAGTGGGATGTATCAGGTGTATTTGTATACGGTACCGGTAATGCATTAACCATGCCCACTGGCAGGTTTGTGTATAATATTGGATACAATCCTGACGAACGCCAACCCATATTCACTAATATTAATCAATACGATAAGATTAATGATTACAGGATGCCTGCTTATCACCGAATGGATATAGCGTTTACCTACACACCAAAAACTAAAAGTACAAGGCGTTTTAAAAGCAGTTGGAATTTCAGTGTGTACAACGTATATAACCGGTATAACCCTTATTTTATTTATATAGATGTTAATGAAGAAAAAAGAACAATTCAGGGGAAGAAGGTTTTTCTCTTTCCTGTTGTTCCATCCGTTACCTGGAACTTTAAATTTTAATTGATGCGTTGTAAGCACATTGTAATAACTTTTGGGACTTTGATGCTGATCGGTCTTGTTGCCTGTGAGAAGAATTTCGATATTGTGGTTAAAGCCAATAAACCATTACTGGTTGTTGAAGGATATATTAATAATGCGATGCGCCCCTATAATTATGTTATACTTACCAGAAGCCAGGATTACTATGATACCAGCTTATTAGGGTTGCCTGTTAGCGGTGCTATTGTAACGGTAACAGAAGGAACGATGCAGTCCGATCGCACATACAATTGGGACGCGTCTTCCAGAGCAGTGCTGCAGGAGTCTTCTTCATCTGACACCATTTTTCGTAATCTTCCCGGAACTTATTTTGATGCAAGATTGAATACTGATTCTGCACATGCATTAATTGGCACGCCAGGTAAATATTATTTACTCGAAATTGAAGCAGAGGGTAAACATTATTCCTCCGTTACTTTTTTACCGCAGCCTGTTATAATAGATAGTTTAACAAGTGGCTATCACTTTGTTGATACCGATAATGAAGACGGAGACACTACAGAAACTAAGGCCCGTGTTACTATTCATTACAAGGATCCTGATACTATAGGCAATACTTTATTATTTTATTCACGCAGTTATGATAACCGAAATAATGTAGGGTGGGGAGGTTTGCGTTCAAACCGTTTTATTACCGGAACCGATGATCTTACCAATGGTGAATATATGCATCTTACAATACCTACTGGTTTTAGTATTGATGAAGCGGTAGATTATTACATGATCAGCGTTGAAAGAAATGTGTATAATTTCTGGGATAGCTACAGGAAAGCAAGAAACAATGGAGGTCCCTTTTCAACGCCTGTAACATTGCTCAATACAATTAATGGTGAAGATGTTACCGGTTGTTTCAGTGGCTTTAGCGTGAGTACAAAATCAATTGTAGTGCAATAGCATTACGCTTCCAATCCCAATCTCCTGGAAATATCCGAAGTAAATACATTATTGGGATCATACTTTTTCTTGATAGCTAACCACTCAGTATATTGCGGATACATTGCCTGGAAAATATCTTTATCAAGCATGGAATCTTTACCCAGGTATAATCTGCCCCCTGCTTGCAGTACGGTTTTGTCTAATTCTTCGGTAAAGGCTTTCAATCCTTTGGTTACCGGAAAATCAATAGCAAGCGTGTATCCACTAAACGGAAATGATAAGATGCCTTGCCCATCTCCCATTTTTTTGAACACATTTAAAAAGGGTGTGCATCCGCTATTTGCGATCATTTCTAAAATTTTCGCGAGTGTAGCAGCTCCATTTTTTTCGGGAATAACAAACTGGTATTGTATAAAACCTCTTTTGCCATAACCACGGTTCCAGTTATTGATCGCGTCTAAAGGGAAAAAGAATTTTTCGTAATGAATAAACTCTTTAGGAGAGTTTTGTACAAACGCAATAACACGATTGAGGATTCTTACTGTAAGATTATTCAATACAAACGCGGGCAAAAAAAACGGAACAGTTAATTTGGAGATCGCGTGTATTTTTAATGGATCGTTTTTCAAAGAAGCCGGAAGATCTTCCAGTTTAGCGGCATCGCCTACGGTAAGTACGCCGCTACCAAGTTTATCACCTTTTGCCAACGCGTCAATCCATGCTACAGAATAATTATAGTGTTTGTATTTTTCAACCACCTCCAGCATTTCTGACAGGTTTTTTACTTTAATTGATTTTTGTTTAAAGTAGGTGGTTTCTATTTTTCTTAGTTTGATCTTTGCTGTTAATATAACACCCAGTAGTCCCAATCCGCCAAAATTGGCAATAAACAAATCTGTATATTCTTCTCTCGATGCAATTACTACATTCCCATCTGCCAGCAATATGCTGAATGAAATAACGCAATTAATAAACGATCCATCTGCATGATGCGCCTTGCCATGTATATCGTTAGCGATAGCGCCACCAATGGTTACGAATTTTGTTCCGGGGCATATCATCGGGAGCCAGCCGCGTGGTGCGAAAGTGGTAATAATTTCTTCCAGACTGGTACCTGCTTCGCATTCCAATACACCGGTAGCTTCATCCCAGCCAAGAAAATGATGCATGCGTGTACTAACGCCCACTTTTTTATTCTGGTTGATGGCCTGATCGCCATAACTTCTTCCTAACCCACGGGCAATAATATCTCCCCTGGCAATTACTTGTTTCCATTCTTTTTCATCAGCAGGATTAACTACTTCAGATTTTGATGTAGGATAATTACCCCAGCCTGCTAATGATTCCTGATGTGTTGCTTCCATAATAATTAAACGCTGCAAAACTAATATTTAGTAGGGCTTCATACTAATTTATCTATGTTATGCTTTATGTGGAAGTTATACCTATTACTATATCCATTACATTAGTTTGGGTAGGGTCCGTGATTATCAGTCCTTTGGTTTGTTCAAAAAAAGCATAGGCGTTGTTATCATTAAGATAAGCGGGAAGATCAAGCGAAAGTTTTTCGGCAGCGGTAATAATATCCCGGTCGGCAACAGCGCCTGCTGCATCTGTTGGTCCATCTGTGCCATCTGTGCCTGCTGAAAGTATTACGACTTTATGGTGAAGCAATTCTTTTTGATGGCTAAGTACTTTTAAAGCAGCCAACGCGAATTCCTGGTTTCTGCCTCCTTTGCCCCTGCCTTTAATTGTTACTGTAGTTTCTCCCCCCCATAATATACATAGCGGTTTTTTATGAACGCGTTTTTCTAATTCCTTCACAAAATAAACGGCCTGGTCTGATGCTTCACCTGTAAGACCAGGCGACAGGATGATGGTAGTGTATCCTAACAGGTGAGATTTTGTTGCTGCGGCTTTTATGGCTGTTGCATTACTTGCTACAATAGTATTGCGCACATTGTTAAAAATGGAATTATTCTGCTTGGGCGTATCAGGTATTTCTTTTTGTAACCCTTTCCGCAACCATGATAAAACCGGGCCTGGTAATTTTTCTGATAAATTGTATCGTGCTATAATTTCTCTGCAATCTTCAAAGCTACTGTCATCAGCTACGGTTAAACCACTGGCTATAACTGAAAGATCATCGCCAGGCACATCACTTAATACAAGCGCAAACACACGTGCAGTGGTATACCGCATCAATTGCCCTCCTTTAATAAGCGAGAGATGTTTGCGCATGGTATTTACTTCATGAATAGGCGCACCGCAATCCAGCAAAAGCTGCACTGTTTGCTGCAGATCTTGCAGTGTACAACCCGGAGGATAATCTGCCAGCAGTGCAGAAGCTCCGCCGCTGATCAGCATAATAATTACATCATCTTTATCTGCCTGTTGAAATAATGCTTTAATAGCCTTGCCACCTTCTACACTATTTGCATCCGGTAAAGGGTGCCCGGCTTCAATAATACGGCAATGATTAAGCGCACTACTATGGTGGTATTTAGTTATTACCAATCCCGATGAAATACGATCACCAATTATCTTTTCAGTTTCCAAAGCCATCGCTGCCGCCGCTTTTCCTACCGAGGCAATATATATATTACTGTGAGGAAATAACACAACCTCATGTGATGCAATATGTAGTACTTCTTTATTCCATTCAATGTATTGAGGAATAAATTTTGTAGGTTTTACTGCCTCCACTCCTGCAAAAAATATGGCTAATGCGTCTTGTCTCAACATACCCGAAATTAACATTAGTTTTAAAAGCCGAAAAACCTATGCACACTCAATCATTTTATATTACCTTCGGAATCCATATTAGTTGTTTAACTAACTAATTGTAAGCCCTTTAAAAAATACAACGATGAAACGCATCATCAAAAAAGTTGCTGTACTTGGCTCCGGAGTAATGGGTTCAAGAATTGCATGCCATTTTGCAGGTATTGGTGTTCAGGTATTGTTGCTTGATATGGCACCAAAAGAATTGAACGCTGTTGAACAGGCAAAAGGATTATCTCTTGATTATCCTGCTGTAAAGAATCGAATTGTGAATGATGCTTTAGCGGCAGCAATAAAATCAAATCCATCACCGGTATATTCAAAAGATGTAGTAAAGAAAATA
This sequence comes from Agriterribacter sp., assembly GCA_044223805.1. Classification (GTDB taxonomy): domain Bacteria; phylum Bacteroidota; class Bacteroidia; order Chitinophagales; family Chitinophagaceae; genus Agriterribacter. The sequence continues at coordinate 4,493 of JBGALP010000046.1, read as the reverse complement.
AAAACGGGAAACTTCACCGATAATATGAAGGACATTGCGGGTTACGACTGGATAATTGAAGTAGTGGTGGAGCGGCTGGATATTAAACAATTGATCTTAACGGAAGTTGATAAACACAGAAAACCAGGCACGCTTATTACATCCAATACTTCCGGTATTCCCATTCATTTGATGGCCGACGGCAGGAGTGATGATTTTAAAAAACACTTTTGTGGTACGCACTTTTTTAATCCGCCCAGGTACCTACGCCTGCTTGAAATTATTCCAACACCATATACTGATAAATCGGTTGTTGACTTTTTAATGCATTACGGCGATTTGTACCTTGGTAAAACAACCGTTTTATGTAAAGACACGCCTGCATTTATTGCCAATAGAATTGGTGTGTATAGCATTATGTCTATTTTTAAATTGATGGATAAGCTTGGGCTTACCATTGATGAAATAGAATCTTTAACTGGTCCTGTTTTCGGCAGACCCAAATCTGCTACATTCAGAACCGCGGATGTAGTAGGTATTGATACATTGGTAAAAGTAGCAAAAGGGGTATACGATAATTGCCCTGCCGATGAAGCGAAAGATATCTTTATTATACCCGCATGGTTAGAAAAGATAGTAACTAATAATTGGCTGGGTGATAAAACAGGACAAGGATTTTTCAAGAAAACCAAGGGTGCTGGCGGCGCTTCTGAAATTCTTGTGCTGAACCTGCAAACGATGGAATATGAGGCGAGAAAGAAACCAAGGTTCGCTACCATTGAAACAGCTAAAGCGGTAGATGATTTGAAAGGCAGGATAAAGGCCCTGGCGGCTGGACAAGATAAGGCGGGAGAATTTTTCCGTCAGTTCCACTATAGCCTTTTCTCTTATATCTCTCATCGGATTCCTGAAATTTCAGATGAAATATATCGTATAGATGATGCTATGAAAGCGGGTTTCGGTTGGGAAATAGGGGCTTTTGAAAGCTGGGATGTACTGGGTGTAGAGAAAACAGTGAAGGCTTTAAAAGAAGCTGGTTATACTGTTGCGGCATGGGTAGATGAAATGATAGCAAAAGGCGTTAAGTCGTTTTACAAAATTGATAATGGTAAAAAGTTGTGTTACTCACCTGCTTCCGGCGATTATGTGTCTACGGTAGCTGAAGGCACCGAAGCTGCTTTTATTGTTATGAAAAATTTTGCAGGACAAAGCGTTTGGAAAAACAGCGCAGCCAATGTGTATCATTTGGGTGATGATGTACTGGGGCTGGAATGGAATACCAAAATGGGAACAATCGGGGGAGAAGTGCTGGAAGGGATACAAAAAGCTATAGCGCTGGCGGAAGAAAAATATAAAGGCGTTGTGATTGCTAACGACGCTCAAAACTTTTCTGCAGGAGCAAACGTTGGAATGATTTTCATGTTTGCCGTAGAACAGGAATATGATGAGCTTGATATGGCTATACGAGCATTTCAGAATACCATGATGCGTGCACGTTATTCCAGTGTGCCTGTTGTGGTGGCTCCGCACGCATTGGCATTGGGAGGCGCATGTGAGTTGAGTTTACACAGCGATAAAGTATTGCCTGCCGCTGAAACATATATAGGCCTTGTAGAATTGGGCGTTGGATTAATACCCGGTGGTGGCGGTACAAAAGAATTTACTTTGCGGGCGGCGGATGAAATGCATGAAGACGAACCTGATACCATTACTTTAAAAAACCGATTTCTTACCATAGCTACAGCTAAAGTATCTACCAGTGCATATGAGGCCTTCGATTTAGGGATATTAAGGAAGGGACATGATGAAGTAATTATTAATCCGGACAGAAGGATTGCCGCGGCAAAAAACAGCGTAATAGAAATATACAACAATGGTTACACCATGCCTGTGCAACGCACAGATATTAAAGTAGCAGGCCGTTCTGCGCTTGGTGCTTTGTATGCAGGCATTAACGGAATGCAACGGGCTAATTATGCAACAGAGCACGATGGCGTAGTAGCAAAAAAGCTGGCTTATGTAATGTGTGGCGGTGATCTAAGTGAGCCTTCGTTTGTTAGTGAACAATATTTACTTGATCTGGAACGAGAAGCGTTTTTAAGTCTTTCTGGTGAAAAGAAAACATTGGAGCGTATACAAAGTGTGCTGAAAGGCGGGAAGCCAATAAGGAACTAAAGAACGGTTTACATATTCTTCTTTAGCAGAAGATAAAACATCAGTATCAGCAACAGTATAATAATAGTAGTAACAACGGGAATTAAAATATTGGGTAACGGTTTTTTGCGGGGTGTTTTTTTACGGCGGGAAGATAATTTTTTGATCAATTTCCGGTTAAGTTCGTTCATTACAACAGGCAGGTTCTTTTTATCCTGCACCTGTTGCAAGCCCTCGGCGGCATCGCTTTCAAAATCAGCATCAATCAATAATTTTTCTATCTCGTGCCTTTCTTCGGGAGATAAATTTTGCTGCAGGTAGTCAAGCAGCTTTTGTTGATCAATATCTTTTGACTGGGATAATATGTTCAATAAATCATTGTTCATTTTACGTTAACTCACTTATATCTTTTTTTCTTTTAATTTTTTTTCCATAATAATCTTAAGATTGCGCTTGCCATTCTGAATATGGCTCTTTACCTGCATAGCTGTAAAACCTGTTATATCGGCAATCTCATGATAGCTCTTTTTTTGCAGGTAGAAGAAAGTTATGCATTTTTTTTGGTCTTCGCTTAACTCACTTAATGAAGCTTCCATTACATCAAGCGTGGCATCTTTTTGGCGGTGCTCCAGAAAGTTGTTATTGTCATCTGCTTCGGAAACCATCATTTTTTCGGTAACCGGCACCGGCATTTTGCCCTTGTCTCTCAACTGCATAAGGCAGTAGTTGCGTGCTACCATATACAGCCAGCTTTTAAAATAGGTAACCGGGTATTTTTGCAGTTCAGCAATGGCTTTTAAGAAAATTTGCTGTACAGCGTCTTTTGCCTCTTCTTCGTTTTTAAGATACTTCATGCACACACCATATAACAGTAATGTATACCGTTGCATAAGCACGCCTACCCATTCATTATTCCCATCCTGGTAATAGTGCTCAAGTAAACCGGCATCTGTTATATCGTTGTATTGCGAAGCAATCAAAGCGCCTGAATAAAGTTTTATACCTGCTTAGATGCGTAATGGTAATGATTCCATAAGCAACATGGAAAATAAGAAGACAAATTACTGTAGGATACTTATTTTTTTGGACCAAAATTCTCTTTGTAAAAACGTATGGCTTCTTCTATAATTTTAAGCGCCGTAGCTTTATCCTGAAATTCGTTTACGCTTACGGTTTTGTTTTCGAGTTTTTTATATTCTTCAAAAAATTGCCTCAATTCACTAAAAAAGTGTTTTGGCATTTCTTCAATATTGTTAATATAATTTACCCCCGGATCATTGTTGGCCACTGCTATTATTTTATCATCTGCGTCGCCGCTATCAATCATCTGCATTACACCTATCACTTTAGCCTGTACCAGGCAAAGCGGTTGTATGCTCATGCTTGATATAACCAGTATATCCAGCGGATCTTTATCATCACCATAAGTTTGAGGAATAAAACCATAGTTTACCGGGTAATAAAAAGAAGAATAAATTACCCTGTCTAATTTCAGTAACCCGCTGGGTTTGTCTATTTCATACTTCTGCCTCGATCCCTGGGGGATTTCAATTACAGCGTTTACAATTCTTGGTGCACTTTCTCCTGGTTCTACTCCGTGCCATGGGTGTACTACTGTCATCATATATAATAAGATTTATTAAAGGAAAGATAATAAAACGGACGAATACCTGGTTTATTTTTCAGAAGTATCTCCCATAAACGTATACTTGAAATCTACCCACCATTCTCCATTTGATTTTATAAGCTTTATTTCGTTATTCTCCTTTTTATAAGAATTGGAGTAATTAATTACGGTAGTGGAATCGTTGATGTTTTGAGATTTGTTGATGATAATGCTGGCATCTTTATATCCCGCTTTTTCTGCCGCCGAAGCATCATTGTATTTCTTTTCTATCTTCTCAAAAAGTCTTGCGTTTACCTGATCATCTAAAATAAAAGTTTTCGCCTTTACCATATTCCCGTCCAGCGCAAAGCGAATAAAATCTCTTCCTGCTTCCAGCGGATCATCCGGCTTTTTATAATTCTCCGTTTGTGTGCAACTGTAAAGAAAAATCAACAGAATGGAAATGAGCGCTGAAAGTTTTTTCATTAGTTAATGATTATCAGCAAAAGTATATATAAAATGGCTCAATCAGTAAGTGCTGCCATCTCTTACTTTTACTTTCTTCTTACCTGAGTTTTTCTTTTCCCAATCCTGTACGGCTTTAGGCTTTTCTATTTCCGCCTTGTCAGCAGCCGTATTTACTACGGCCTTGTCTTTTTTATTGGCTTTATCTTTTTGACCAAAGAAAAAAGTTTCTTCCTTAACAATGAAACCGGTAGACGGATCATAAAATTTCCATGTTCCATGCTCTACG
>JBGALP010000361.1:0-3828 GCA_044223805.1 Agriterribacter sp. | reverse complement strand
ATCTATATCTCACACTGTCGCATGGACGTGATGTAATATTATCGCCTGCTCAAAAAGGGCCACCGATCAATATTTTTGCTGATCCTTATGCAGAGGTTGATGGCGTAAAGTTTGAAAATGTGAAATGGCTGGGCTCTTTTGAAGAACAATAATAAAAAGCAGAGAGGCCTCCTTCCTATTTTTTACTTTACTCATTAAGAGAGTATGTTGTACATTCAACGCACAAAATAGTTTTAATGGCTTTGCAGATTTTCACAAATCCGGCGGCATGGTACTCCAAAAGAATCAGGGTATTATTGCTCAGCATATGCAGTACATGTATGTGGTTCGCAGTGCAGGCGCAGCAGGTTATACCTGTAGTTATCGATCCTTCAACTGCCGGAAAGGCTATTTCTCCCTTGCTTTTCAGCCATAACCTTGAGGTTACCCGTAAAGGCATCTGGACAGGGCTTAGCGCGGAGATGATTGCCAACCGGAAGTTTGCTGCTACAAAAAACAATCTCCCTTTGCAATGGCTACCGGCTAACAAAACAACCCAATTAAAAACAGACACTACAACATCTTTTGCAGGCAAACATTCAGTTTATATCTGTAGCAATGCCGCAGGTGTTTTAAGCGGATTGTATCAGCAACAGCAACAATTGTCATTCACTACCGGGCAAGCATACGTGATAAAGCTGTATACAAAAACAACTGCCGCCAGGTTTATAAGGCTGCAGATAAAAAACGGATCTACACATTTACTGGACACCGTATTTAAGTGTAATCAAGCTGAATGGGTTTTGCTCGAAAAAAGTTTTGTGGCAAAAACTACCTGTTTAAATGCACAGCTCATTATTACAAGTAAAGAGGCCGGCGGTTGGTGGCTGGGTGCGGTTTCCTCCATGCCGGCAAATAATTTCCATGGCATGAGGTGGGATGTGGTTCGCTTGCTGAAACAGATCAAGCCCGGCGCCCTGCGGTTTCCGGGTGGCTGTTACGCGGAGTTTTATTCATGGAAAGATGGATTATTGCCTGCTGATAAGCGTACACCGATCACCGATACTCATCTGGACTTTTTATTGCCTTACACAAATGATACCGATACGCAGGAAATAGGAATAGATGAATTTATGGCATTGTGTAACGAGATTGGCTGTGAGCCTGTACTTACTGCACGGCTCAGCGATAATACTGTTGAAGATATTGCGGATTGGGTAGAATATTGTAATGGCAATGCGAATACATTATGGGGAAACCAACGCATCGCCCGCGGTTATACCAAACCTTATAATGTGCGGTGGTGGTTTGTAGGCAACGAATTATATTATTTTGGAAGAGGCACAGCCAGCGGTGTTACTAACGCAGCAACGCAAACCAGCCTGTTTGCTCAAGCCATGAAAAAAGCTGATCCAGGCATCAGGCTGGTGGCATCTACCAGGTTTGGAAAAGACGGATTATACCCGGAATGGAATGAACCGGTGTTGACTGCAGCAGACACAATGATCGCTGCCGTTTCTGCGCATGAATATATTCTGGATAATATGCCGCTTCGCAATGCACGAGATTTGAGCAATATACTGCATGCCCCGGTACGCAGCACACGTGCTATGATGCAACAGATACGAACCTTCCTTAATAGCCGCAACGACCACACTACAAAAATTATATTTGACGAATGGAATACAAAATGGGGCATACGGGGAAATATTCCAATGGCATTATACGCCGCCAATATGTTGAACATGCTCTGCCGGGAAGCAGATACACTCGGCATTGATATGGCCTGCTTTTTTATGCCTGTAAATGAGGGCGCTATCAGCGTTAATCCCCAGCATGCCGCATTAGACGCGGCCGGCCATGTATTTGATTTATATAAGGTACACCAGCAGAGCAGGCTGCTTCGCGTTGATGCTGATAGTGCTGTAGATATCTGTGCCTCGCTCTCGGAAAACACCCAACAGGTAAATATAACCGCTGTTAACGATGCCAACTCCAGTCGTATATTATCGGTAGCAATAAAAGGCGAGGGCGGGTATTTGCAAACCGCTCAATTACGCCGGCTAAGGCCACGTTCTTTGTCAATCAACGAAACTGTTTTCATTATCAAAGAAGAAAAAATTACAATAAAGGATAAGCGCGTATTTAATGTCGCCATCGCTCCGGGAGAAATATTGAGGATAACTATGGAATAAAAATTGCTCAAATAATAAGAGATCCCTTACGAATATGTATGGAATGCGCCTGAGCGCAGAAGGTGCAGCATACTATACTCAGCGGTTCTAAATAGTCGTTCCTCAAAAAGTGTTGAAATGCAGTGTAGATAAAAGCTACTAGTATATTGTTGGTAAAAAAGTTTTCGATAAAAGAGTAATTTGTTGTTAAAAGCTTGCAGATTTTATGTACCGTAAACCTGTTACTACCACACAATCCAGTATGTTTTCGAGCCTGATAGATATAGTGGATCAGCAGCATCCGCTGGTATTGCTGGCAGACAAAATTGAGTGGCAAAGATTTGAAGATAGTTTTTCCAAACACTACAGTCAGCGTATGGGCAAACCAGCTAAACCGATCCGCCTGATGGTATCTTTGCTAATATTAAAACAGGTTCGTAATCTCAGTGATGAAAACATAGTGGAGCACTGGTCGGAGAATCTGTACTTTCAATACTTTAGCGGCTGTCAGGAGTTTACGCCGGGGGTGCCCTGCAGCGCTACAGAGCTGGTAGAGTTCCGCAAGCGGATAGGCACAGCCGGCATGGAAGAAATATTTAAGGAGAGCATCCGCATTAACGATAAAGATGGTAATGGTGATATCTTAACAGTAGATACTACGGTTCAGGAGAAAAACATTACCTATCCGACAGATACAAAACTGCATCAGAAAATAATAAAGAAATGTGTGGGTATTGCCAGGGCAGAAGGCATTGTGCTTCGGCAGAGTTACACATTTACATTAAAAAAGTTGAATGTATTGCTTCGCTTTCAGCATACCAAACAAGGCAGTGCAGCTGCAAGAAAAGCCAGGAAAAAGATTAAGACCATCGCAGGTCGTTTACAACGGGAGTTGTGCCGGAAGCTATCGCCATCCGCTTTACAGCATCATCAACCGCAACTGGATATTTACCGGAAAGTATTACACCAAAAGCGAAGTGACAGCAATAAAATTTATAGCCTGCATGAACCAGATGTAAAATGTTACACCAAAGGAAAGGCACATAAGAAATTTGAATTTGGCAGTAAAGCCTCTGTACTCGTTACTCAAAATAGTGGAGTAATTGTGGGTGCTTTAAACTTTAATGAAAACATACACGACTCCAAAACACTACAGCCGGTATTGGAGCAATATAAACGTTTAAACCAAAAGAAGCCCGTAGAGGTGTATGCTGATCGTGGTTATCGTGGTCCCAAACAGGTTAATGAAGTAGCCATAAAAGTACCTGCTCCCAATAAGAACATCACAAAAGCTGAGCGCAAAAAACATAGCCGTCGTGCAGCCATAGAACCTGTAATCAGTCATTTAAAATTTGATTACAGGCTGATGCGTAACTTTTTGAAAGGTTCGGTTGGTGATAGCATCAATCTATTACTAAGTGCAGCAGCTTTTAATTTTAAACGAGTCATGAACCTCTGGCGTACAGAGGCAAATACTTGTTGGCAACTATTGTTTTTAATAATAAAAACAGTTCATGAAATTTTTATGCCCAAAAATGAAAAATTGACTTTTTGAGGGCCAACTATTTAGTAAACGACATTAATTGAATAATGATTAATAAAAGAATGCAGTATTTTGTATGGACACTATGATCAGAACCATCATTATTGACGACGAACCAGACAGCGTACAACT
>JBGALP010000045.1:0-28729 GCA_044223805.1 Agriterribacter sp. | reverse complement strand
GCAGGAAAGCCCCGCAGATACTTCAACGCTTCAGTAGGTTGATTAAACGTTTTCTACAAATCAATGAACCCGGTACGTTCACAAAAATTCTGCACCCAGGCTTAACGCCAGTAATTCATCATCTGTAAGCTATTACCTTTATCATTGCATATTCAAGGTAAGTAAAACTGTAAAATCTTTTTCGGTATTGGTTATATTAAGTTTATGCCTGGAGGGATATAATAGTTGAAGCCGGGTTTTAGTATTTGAAATGCCTACACCATGTTGGTTAGATGGATCGGTACGTATTCTAACCTTATGGTTATATACTTTAAATGAAAGCAGATGAGCCGTAACCGTAATCTCTATTTGTATTAAAGAATCATCTTCCGCGTTTAATCCGTATTTAAAAGCATTCTCAACAAATGCAATGAGCATCAGAGGGGCTATTTTGTAACCAGCAGGGCTACCCGAAACAGAAAAGGTTACAGGTACTGATGCTCCAAACCGCAGTTCCTGCAGTTCTACATAATCCTGTATATAGTCTATTTCTTTTTGAAGCGGAACAAAATCCTGTGTAGCATCCGTTAGCACATACCGCATCATGCCCGACAATTTAACCACAGCCGAAGCTGTTTCGTCGGATTTATTTACGGCAAGCGCATATATACTGTTTAAGGTATTAAATAGAAAATGAGGATTGATCTGTGCTTTAAGATAAGATAATTCCCCTTCCGTTTTTTCTTTTTCAGCCTGTCTCCACCTGTTGCTGATACGCAGCATAAGTGATAAAAAAAACAAGGCAAAGAACAATGTAATGTTCTGCCTGCCATTATACCAGCCTGGCATTGGGGGTGGATGTGCCCTATCTTTTCTAAATGGATTATCCGGTGGACCTGGTGGATGAGAAAACCCGTGATTACCAGGAAGAATCAATTGGGGTAAAAAACTAACTACCAGGAAGCATATTACAATAGCAGCAAAGTAAATAAAATATCGTTCTGAAAAATAATAGCGTGGTATAAGAAAATAATAATTAAAATAGAAAAAAAGCAGCAGCAATATATATCGGGTAAGATCATTAAAATAGCCGGGAATGCGTATTACAGAAAAAAAACCCTGCGCCCTGTCGGGAGAAAATAAAAACGGCAGCGCCAAAAACAAAACACAGCCTCCTATATGGATGAAAAGTTGTATCTTTTTATTCTGCATACATGGTATATCCGGCAAATATCTTCCTGAAATTTAAATTTACCGTATAATTTGAGGTATATGTCCAAAATCCGGCGGAGAAATACAGTGAACAATTTTACCTTGATGTGTTAAAAACTGTTAGGTTGGAACAACTTAATATGCTCTCTGCGTAAAAAAGATCGTCAATATGGTTGGTACAATGCATCTGCATTTAAAGAACAATGCAGGTACTTTAGACAATTTCTTCATTTCTGTTTCTGCTAACCAATAAACAATAGTCCTGCTCTATAGGCAGATATCCATATTCATAACAGAAAAAATAAGTATGCCCCTTTTTTGTAGTGTAGGTATGCGTTATGTATTCAAAATTAAAACCTTGCTCGGATAGTTTTTTTCTTGAAGCCTTGGCTATTCCTTTTCCATCCGGAATAAATTTTTCAAGAATCAGCCTGTTTTTTTTCAGAATATTATTGATGTTTTTAACAACATTGTTTAAATGGTTATACCGCTTATTATTATATGCATTTCTGCACCAGTCATCGCAAAATTTCTTGTCTACTCTTCCCTTAACGGGTTTGCCACATTGCAGGCACAGTAGTGTTTGGGGTGTTTCCAGCATAGGAATTTTTATTAAGGTTAGCTATGGAAATTTTTCATTAGCCGCAGTAAAATTAGGAATAAAAATAATACTTATAAATTTCAGTATTAAAAATACAACATATAGTTAATCCCAAAAATACAACATATAGGGTATATAGTTTATTTAAGCAAGGGAACCCTGATGATGAGGATCTACAATAAGCATAGCCGTTTTTAAGCGCTTACAAACGACTTAATCCGACTGCAAATGTTTAAATACCGACTATTCAGGTTGCATCTAACCATCTTTGTATCGTTAACCAAAAGCGCTTTACTGTTAACAGCTTTTCCATGTAAGAAAGGAATAATAATCAAAAAAATTAAAAACACACTGTTATGAATGCTCTACAAAACAAAGTTCAATTGATTGGAAATGTTGGAAATGCTCCTGATATACGAAATATGGAATCAGGAAAGAAAATGGCACGCCTCTCGATAGCTACAAATGAAAGCTACCGCAATACAAAAGGTGAACTGATTAAAGAAACGCAATGGCATAATATGGTAGCGTGGGGGAAAAATGTAGACCTGATTGAAAAATATGTTGAGAAGGGTAGTCATATTGCTATTGAAGGGAAACTGATTAATCGTAACTATATTGACAAAGAGGGGGTAAAAAAATATATAACTGAAGTGCAGATAAACGAAATATTGTTACTGAACAACAGACAAATGAACGGATAATAATAGTTCATTTCCGTACCCAATGAGTAAGGCTGCCACGTGCAGCCTTTTTGTTTTGTTACTAAAAAAATATTTTAAATAAATGAATATTCGCTTACTTTTGAACAAATTATTCATTTGAGAACGCGAAATGCCGTTAAAGTAGAACTGGTAAAACAAAAAGCTATAGCATTACTGGTAAAAGATGGATTTGAGGGCTTTAGCATAAACAAGCTTGCAAAAGCCTGTGGAATTTCTGTGGCCACACTGTATATATATTATAAGGATAAGGATGATCTTATTATTAAAATAGCAACTGAAGCTTTCAATAAAATGACTTCGGCTGTTTTTAAAGATTTTAACCCCGACGCCGGCTTTGAAGAAGGAATGCGGTTGCAATGGAAAAACCGGTACAGGTACATGATAAAAAATCCTGAAACTGCCCTCCTGCTTGAGCAATTGAGAAGTTCAACTTACCAAAAAGCCATTTTTAAAAGTACTATAGATGAGTTTACAAATATGATGGGACGCTTTTTTCATAATGCACTATCAAAAGGAGAAGTTGACGAATATCCTGTAGGTGTTTTTTGGTCGGTAGCTTTTGCGCCTTTGTACTCGCTTATAAGGTTTAATAGCGAAGGCACAAGTGTAGGCGGCAAGCCGTTTAAACTAACCGATAAATTGGTTTGGCAAACTTTTGAACTTGTAATGAAAGCTTTAAAAAAATAATTATTGGCTAATTTTTTTGATGGAAGATTTAAGTCACATACTCATTTTTAAAACCAATATTAAAACAACGGCGGATAAGCTGATGATTGAAAAAATGTTGGATACCCATGAACACATTGAAAAGTGGAATATAGATCTTCACGACATTGACTGCGTGTTGAGAATTGAATCTCATACTTTACAACACCATGAAATAATTGAATTGATACATCACCATGGCTACGATTGTGGTGAATTAATATAAAAGAATATGGAAACAAAAAATAAAACGGCAACATTACCTTTTTCAGGATATGAAATATTTGTAATTGTTGTATTGGCAGCAACTTTGTTTACAGTTGTGCTCGACTTCATGATTATGTCTCCGCTAGGAGATATGCTGATGAAATCACTGAACATTACACCTTCACAGTTTGGATTTGCTGTATCCGCTTATGCGTTCAGCGCCGGTATTTCGGGATTGCTTACAGCCGGATTTGCAGATAAATTCGACAGAAAGAAATTGTTGTTGTTTTTCTATTGCGGTTTTATAGGGGGTACTATTTTTTGCGGGCTCGCACAATCTTATGTTGCGCTTATTACCGCCCGTATCATCACAGGTTTATTTGGAGGTGTTATAGGCTCTATTTCCATGGCTATTGTAACCGACCTTTTCGCGCTGCAACAAAGAGGCCGGGTAATGGGCTTTTTACAAATGGGTTTTGGGGCAAGCCAGGTTTTGGGCATCCCCATAGGGTTGGCTTTGGCTAATGTGTGGGGGTGGGAAGCGCCATTTTTAATGGTAGCCGCATTGGCAATTATTGTTGCAGGATTAATTTTTGTAAAACTGAAACCTGTTAATAAACATCTTGCTTTACAACAGGATAAATCACCACTAAAGCATCTCTGGCATACCGTATCTAAAAAAGATTACCGCATTGGTTTTACGGCAACAGCATTATTGTCTATCGGTGGATTTATGATGATGCCGTTCGGAACTGCTTTCGCTATTAATAATCTGCATATAACTCCTGCAGAGCTACCGGTTCTTTTCATGATCTCCGGCATAAGCTCATTAATTATTATGCCATTGGTAGGAAAACTAAGCGATAAAATAGATAAGTTTTCGTTGTTTGCTATTGCATCGGTGTGGATGATGATAATGGTTGTAGTATATACCAACCTTGGTACAACCCCATTTTGGCTGGTAATTATATTTAATATATTAATGATGATGGGTATAATGAGCCGCATGGTTCCCTCCTCAGCGCTCACAAGCGCTATACCGGTTATGCAGGACAGAGGTGCGTTTATGAGCATCAATTCTTCGTTGCAGCAAATCGCAGGAGGCATTGCAGCAGCGGTGGCAGGAATGATAGTGGTGCAAAAAAATAAATTCAGTCCACTGGAGCACTACAATCGGGTTGGATATGTTGTAGTGATCATGTCAATATTAAGTACCTTTTTATTATATCGCGTAAGTGAACTTATTAAACGAAGAACAATTCAAAAGCCAGCTGTGCCATCTGAAGAAGTACCGGTAGTTGTTAATGAAGTATAGTCTCTAATTATTAATTGCCTGGTTCTTTTCAAAATCAAATAATGTCATCCGGCGCAACATATAATAAGATTGCCAGTACTGCTGCAGCATTTTCACATAATCAACAACTGCATTATCTTTTGCCTCTTGGGCTAACCCAAGATCTGTAATGCCTATTTTTCCGAGCATATACCTGTTTCTGGCTACATCGTAGCGTTTTTGAGCAATGGTGTCGCTTTTAGCGGATATTACCAGGGCGGTTTGCAACTGTAAAAATTGATTGACCGTATTCTCTACATCCAACTCAAAAGATTTTTTTTGAAAAGCAACCTGCGCCTGGGTAGATTCCAGGTTGGCTTTACTACTGGCAATATCATGTTTGTTTTTTCCAAAGCCGAACAACGGTAACGAATACCCTATATTCACCTGCTGAAAATCCAATGGGTTTAGATAAGCGCCCGAAAGCGTCATGGCAGTTTGATTTAATCCATAACTCAGGTTAATATTGCCGCTGGCAAAAGCATTCGACTGACTTTGACGCACCTGCATTTTAGCCGCGTTCTCCTGCAAGTCAAATCCAATAATATCGCTGCGATTATGCTTTGCTTCTTCAACCGCACGTTTTGTATCCACCGCAAAAACAGGAGCATCTGTAACAGGCACCAATTCAAATTCAGTAGTACTTTCCAACCCTAATAAATTAGCCAGTCTTTTTGAGCTGGCTTTAATAGTTACTTCACCTTGTGTAACCGCATTGCGCGCATTCATTAATTGCAATTCAACCTGCAGCAATTCATTCTCTGCTATTTTGCCAACATTAAACCTACCAGTAGAAATTTTATATAATGTGTCATTTACAGCCTGATTCTGCAAGGCATTGTTGTATACCATCCTGGCTACATATAAATCAAAATAAGCTGAAGCAATTTGCCCCGACAAATTTTCATATGACTCAATTTGTTGTTTCGTGGCTTGCGTCATGCGAAGTTTTTCCTGCTTGAAATTCCATTTTACAGAATTGAATAGATTGAGCGGCTGAGATATACCCACTAAAAATGGAGAAGTCTGCCACTGACGTTGATCTAATCCATTACCCCTGTTTGTAAATAAATTGGCGCCGGATGCAACAAAAATATTTCCGCCTGTCCAGAAAATATTCTGCGTTAATTCGAGATTACTGTATAACTGGGAACGTTTTACAGACTGTACTTTATAAGAGCCGTCTGGCTGTACAATATTCAACAGAGAGCGGTCATAAGAAGGCAATATGCCATTAAGACTTAATTGCGGTTTCAGCGAAGCCTTAAAGGAATTGTACCTATGTACATAACTACTGTAGTCAGCCTTAATTTGTTTTGAAATTAAACTTTGTCCCCGCGCTACTCCTATTGCTTCCTGTAACGACAATGTCATTTTTTGTTGAGCCGATGCAAATGCACATAAAAAGTTTGCAAAAGCAAATAAGCAGAGTAAATGTTTCAATTGGTCATTATTTTGGGTGAGAGGAATAAGTAGTTGTATATAACATTAGCTATTTAATCGGAACGCAACGAAACCACAGGATCACTTTTAGCAGCTCTGCGTGCCGGTAGTATACCAAATATTAAACCCACAGCTATTGAAATGGTAAAAGAAACTATGATGGAAGAAGGTGTTATAATGGTTTGTATTCCGGTAAGATTTCTTATAAGCAAACTTGCCGCAACCCCAATAATTACACCAATGATTCCGCCGGTAACGCTGATGCTTACGGCTTCACCTAAAAACTGCATCACTACATCTTTTTTTGTAGCGCCCAAAGCCAGGCGCAGTCCAATTTCCCGGGTTCTTTCCAATACTGAGGCCAACATGATATTCATAATACCAATGCCTCCTACTATCAAAGAAATAGAAGCGATAATGGCAAGTACCACATTGAACAACGCTTTTGTTTTCTGCTCCTGCTTTAACAATAGTTCCGGCACCACAATTTCATAATCTTCTATCTGCTGGTGCCGCCTGCTCAACAATCTTCCTAAAATTTCCACAGTGGGCAACACCATATCGCTGCTGGCTACATGCACTACTACCCTATCCAATTGGTTATAATTTCCAGGTGTTTGATTGTCACGGTAACGCATCATTTTTATTTTGCCTGCCGTTACAAGTGAGCGGTTGGTGTAACGGATTAATATGGTATTGATGGGCACGTATACTTCGTTATTAAGATTGCGGATAGAGAGTCTTTCTGCATCTTTATCCACTACATTTTTATTACCTAATACACCTACTATTAAAAGCCAGTTATTACCGCATTTTATATATTGACCCAAAGGATTTTTACCTGCAAAAAGTTTGGTCTTGATATTTTTCCCGATTACACAAACAGGTTCCGCGTTTTCCGTTTGCTGATCAGTAAAAAAATTTCCTTCTGCCAACTCCACATCTGTAGTTTCAAAATAATCGTTTTTTACACCTATCATTTTGCCTTTCATGTTCAGCCCATCAAACAAAAACTGGGTGGGAATTTCTATTTCGGGGCTTACAAACTTTACAGTAGGTACGTTTTGCACAATATCACTTACATCTGCAAGATTAAGACCTGGAGAAAAATTCTTTTTATCCTGGTGCCCGCTATTAGAGGTACTTGCGGTGCTTTTGTCGCCTGAGCCTTTATCATCACTCTTACTTTGCTGATCTGGTCCCTTTGATTTAATGATTACATTGTTGGAACCCACCTGTTTAATCTGTTCCAGTATTTCTTTTTCCGCGCCCTTGCCAATAGCAAGCATAGCAATAACAGACCCTACACCGAAAATAATGCCCAGCGAAGTAAGAATGGCTCTGAACCTGTTTTGCAACAAAGCCTGAATACCGATGTTAAAATTGAAAACGAATCGTTGAAACCGCATAATAACCGTAATTAAAATGGTTTAATTAATAATCATTACGCCGCCCGCATCAGCACCTCCCTGAGACTTACTGTCTGTATTTGCCTGGTTTTTCAGGCGCTTAACTTCTGCGCTATCTATGGTAATCAACTGTTGTGGCTTTATATTTTTTGCAGAATCGAACATCAAGACTTTAAGTCCAGAAGTATCTATCGGCAGGCTATGATAAATTCTATCTCCCGCCTGCAAGCCATTTGAGATAAGTGCGTTGCTTTCATTTACGGTGAACACTTTTACATACTGTTTTTGAAGACTACCGTCAGAGCGTTTAAAAACAAAACTTCCTTTAGCATCGTTATATATAGCTTCCAAAGGTATAGGTAAAACATCTTTGTATTTTTCGGTAGCAATTTTGCAACTCACCGTCATAGCGGGTTTTATTATAGGGTCTTTGGTAATTACTTCAATCACTACTTCAAAAACCTTTGCATCACTATTAGGTTTTTCTTCTCCTATATTTGCTACTGTTTTTACAACACCTTTTAATTTTTTATCAGCCGCGGCATCTAAACCAATCTCGACAGCTTGTCCCACTTTTACTTTCTGAATGTCTACTTCGTTTACGTAAGTAAGTACTTCCATCTGCGAGAGATCGGGCAGAGTGGCGATAGTAGGATTCCATAATTCAATTTGAGTGCCTACCGCTTTTTTCTGCCCGTTCCAGTTTTTATCATACACCAGCATACCGCTTTTGGGCGCATTAATAGTAAGTTGGCTCAGAATACTGGTTAACCCTTCCATTGTGTTTTTCAGTTGCTGAAGATCTGACCCCAGTATCTGCATCTTGGTTTGGGTTTGCAATTGTTTGGTTTTATAGTTGTCTTCCTTTTGCTTAAGTGTACGTTCAGATTTTTCATATTCCAGTTGCACTCTTTTTATTTCCGCTGGCGCTTCGTACCTGGATTGTTCTTTTTCCAGAATTTTTTGTTCAAGATCAAACTTCAGATTAACGATTTCATCCCGCAGGGTTCTTAATTCCATCATAGTGTCAAGAGAAGCCTGCTTGATCTCAGCGTTTTTTTTATCCATGTTCAGTTGCTGCTCTTTTATTTTATTCAGCACATCCGAATTATCAAGAGACGCGACAAATTCTCCTTCTTTTACCTGTGTTCCTTCAGGTACAAGGTCTGCTATTTTAATCTGGTAAATACTGAGTTGCATTAGTTTCGACGGAGCCGAAATCCTGGTCATACTGGTAGACCGCAATTCACCGGTGGTGGTGATGTTAACCTCGAAGTTGTTCTTTTTCACATCAAACAATACGTCCTTATTAGTATCCTTACTTCGAAAAAGAAATGCATAAGCTGTTGCAGAAACAACTAATAATACAGCTATAGAAATCAGCATCTTTTTGGTTGTCATAGTGAAGTTCTGGTTTATTTAGAATGAGGTGTAGTAAAACTATAAGTATAGTTTTAAAATCCCATTGATTCCTTGTTAAATAAAACAAAAAGAATAAAGAAGATGATGAAGTAAAAACCTTATTCCATAAAAAAACCACCGGTATTTCAGGCGATTGCCGAAAATTCCGGTGGTTAATAAACCGTGGTGTAAGATACTAATGAATATTAAATGCCCTTTCTACGGCCTGCACATCTTTTAGATTTAGGTCTTTCCGCAAAGCCAGCTTGGTAGCGTCTATCAAAATAATTTTAGCTGTAACAGCCTGCCCTGGAGGTGTAACCGCGTTTCCCGAAATAGCGCTTATATCTATGTTCACAAATCCAGCACCGTGAATAACACCATAGGTAATACCATCAAAAACCTGGGGAAGCGCCTCGTAGTAAGACGTTCCATTAAATGAAAGATAAACCAATACTGCTCCATTTTGGTATATAACATTATCTAATTCCGGTACGTCAAAATCAACGGAATAACTTTCGCCGCTATTAGTTGTTTTCCAGTCGGCTGGGTTAATAGTATATATCGCGGAAAATGCCTGGTCTACCTTTTGTACTTCTGTAACTTCTTTTTTGCAGGACGAAAAAATTAAAAGGGGTAATGCTAAAAGTAAAAATACTCTTTTCATAAACATGTTTTTTAATAAACGATTGTGAAGACGATTTGTTACAATGAATGATGAGACAAATATTATTCCGATGTGTTTAAAAGAAAATGTTAAGTTAATCAGAAAGTATGCAGGAATATAAACAGGCATTGATTTTTCCTGAAGTTTAAATGTTCTACTTTTACTACAATAAATATTATGGAAACATACAACCAGCTTAACGTAACATCAGAGGTAGGCACTTTACGCCGGATATTAGTACACACACCAGACAGTGGTATTGGTAAGGTAGTGCCCAGTAAGGCACAGGATTGGCTGTTTGAAGATATTGTTCATTTAGACACTATACGTAGGGGTGAGTACGATTATTATACTAAATTACTATTGTACTTTCTTGATCCCGGAAAAATAAAAGGCAAACTAAAACAAATTGACGCAGCAGACAGCAAAAGAAACTTTTACAAACCCGACAATCCAGACTTCTTCCGCTCAGATAAAGTAGTGGAACTGCAAAGTCTGCTGGCTGATATACTGGAAGACAGCAGCATCAAGGCAAAACTGGTAGCCAGTGTGTGCGCTATAGAAAACTGCTCCTATCTTACACAGGGAAAACTGCTCGAAATAAGTGCGGTGCAATTGGCAAAGATTTTTATTACCGGAACCTTGCCGGATAAAACAATGATCTTCCCTCCCATTCCAAATTTTATTTTTACCAGAGATATCGGCATTGTTATAAAGGATCATATACTGCTGAACAAACCCGCTAAAACCGCCAGAATACGGGAAGCGTTGCTCACAAAGTATATATTTTTCAATCATCCGCTCTTCGCGTCGTATCACGATAAAGTAATTGAACTTTCAGAAACGCACCGGCATTTTTTGATGCCTGCTGATAGTGAAGATAAAAGAGTTACCCTTGAGGGGGGCGATGTAATGGTAGTAAGTAAAGAGCACTTACTGGTAGGTGTTAGTGAACGAACCAGCATGGAAGCTGCGCACCAGGTAATTAATACAGTGTTTGAAAAGGGATTAGTGCGTAAGGTAAGCGTTGTAAAGATCCCTCGTAAAAGAGATTATATGCACATTGACACCGTGTTTACCCAGGTAAAAAGAAATATGTGGGTAATGCTGGGTAATTTCTCCAAGACTACTATCCGGCAGGAAAATTCCGACCCGGTTCAGAAAATCCTTGAGTCGCAACCTAAAGAAGGTTCATTAAACATTATTCAGTTTCATAAAAATGATATCAGCAACCCTGTGTATATTGATAATCTTGAAGACCTGTTGACCGACATCAGCACCAACGACCTGGGCTGTAAAGAAAAAGTATCTTTTATATATTCCGGCAACAACCAGTTCCCCTTTGATGTACGTGAGCAATGGACAGATTCGTGCAACCTGCTTGCTATTAAAGAAGGCGTAGTATTGGGTTACGACAGAAATGATAAAACAGCCGAAGCGTTTAGAGAAAACGGTTTTACCATAATAAAAGCAAAGGACCTGATCAATCAATTGGAAGAAGGCAGCATTTTGCCAGATGACATACAAAATACGTTAATTATAATGCCGTCGGCGGAACTATCGCGTGCAAGAGGAGGTTTTCATTGTATGAGCATGCCGCTGCTGAGAGACGAATGTGAAGAGCTATCAGCTATAAAGCCTTCAGGTGTTAGAAAAAGGCAGCATTATGAAAGAATACAAAATATTACGCCACACCCTATGCTGTAACTCGAACCTTACAACCTGCAACACAACCTGACTGCTCAAAACCTGACTGACTGAAACCTGATTGCTAAAGCTAAATACTTTTGTTATGCAAACCACGTCACACATTTAATGATCAAGCCGGTCAACTTCAGCTTTAATGCCGAAACAGCGGTTAATGCTTTCAGTTAAAGCCCAGGATGAAAAAGGCTGGGCAGGAAAAGCAGCAGCGGAGTTTGATGGCATGGTGACGCAATTGAAGAAACATCGCATAAACGTTACTGTTATACAGGATACCCCATTCCTTACACACCTGATTCCATTTTTCCCAATAACTGGATATCGTTTCACCAGGGCACAATTTGCCTGTACCCCGTGTTTGCTGTTAATAGAAGAAACGAACGAAACCAGCTTTGATCAACCAACTGACAGAGACACTCCATATAAAATATTATTGACCTTACCCATTATGAAAGAGAGCACCTGTTCTGGAAGGAACCGGAAGTATGGTATGACAGAGACGCAAAGATCGCCTATGCCTGTTTATCACCACGAACTAACATTGCTGTTATGGAAGACTTCTGCAAGTCAATGTTATATACGCTATTGTATTTGACGCTTTTGATGGTAATCATAAACCTATATCACACCAATGTAATGATGTGTGTGCAGATAGATACGTGGTTATATGTCTTGATAGTATTACCAACAGCGAACAAAAGAAAAGGTGATTGCCACCATCAATAAATCCGATAAAAAAATAGTGGCTATTACATTGCAACAAATGAATCACTTTGCAGGCAATATGTTGCAGGTGCAAAATGAAGAAGGCGAAAAATTCCTTGTAATGTCTTCACAAGCATATCAATCATTAAGCGAAGAGCAGATTAAAACGCTCGAAATATATAATCCTATCATTCATTCTTCTTTAAATACTATTGAAACTAATGGTAGCGGAAGTGCAGATGCATGATGGCAGAGGTGTTTTGATAACAGACTTTTGCCCGTCCTAATAAAGAGGTTTTCCTATACTATATTTTCAATCACAATAGCGCTCGCACACTCCCCCACCGTTGCAAATGCCCGCTGCACCATACTTTGCATTATTAGCTTTAGTGATTAATAAGCGTTACCAATTCGTGCACCACTGGCACCCAACGGATGACCATTAGATACTGCACCTCCATGTACATTTACCTTCGGTGGATCAAGCTGCATACGTTTTGTATTTTCTATTCCCAACTGCAAAAGCTTCATTGAGTTCCCAGAAGTCAATATCAGTCATTTGTAATCCAGCTTTTTAGCAACGGCTTTAGGCACAGCTATTGACGGAGTAGTAGTAAACCATTCCGGCGCCTGTTCCGCATCTGCATAAGAAAGCAGGTCGCTTAGCAAGAGGTTTTAATCCAATGCGTCCGCTTTTTTCCTTACGCATCAATATAAGCGCAGCAGCGCCATCATTCATCGTTGATGCGTTAGCGGCAGTTACGTTCCATCTTTCTGAAACGCCGGGCTTAAGCCAGGTATCTTATCAAACTTTACATTATAAGGTTCTTCATCTTTGAAAATACAATGCTTTCTCCTTTACGTTGAGGAATTTCTACCGGAACAATTTCGTTTGCAAACAATCCTTTTTCCCATGCAGCCTGGCTGCGTTTATGTTCGGATATAGCAAATTCATCCTGTTGCCTACGGACATACACATTCACTCGCGCAGAGTTCCCGCGGCATTGCCCATTGCTTTACCATCGTACACGTCTGTTAATCCATCTTTAGCCAATCCATCTAGAGCGCTGTGTTTCCATACTTATTTCCCCACCGCAACGATTCCGCATAAATGGTACCCTGCTCCTTTTCCATTCCACCTGCTACCACATCCACATCTCAAGCATAATATTTTGTGCTCCTATAGCAATTGATTTCATCACCGCTGGCACATACCTTATTAATGGTAGTGCAGCTTACACTGTCAGGTAAGCCTGCAAACTTTGCTGCCTGCCTTGCCGGGCCTGCCAAGATTTGCCTGGTCTACACAACCATCAATACATCCTGCACCTGATCAGGAGACACACGGGATTTATCCAAAGCCCCTTTAATGGCTATTGCGCCTATCAAATATCTTTCATAGGCTTCCACCAAAGCTACCAATGGGTGTACGAACGGCTGCTACCACGACAACTCTTCATAGTATGATTTCATTATGTAAACAATGTGCGCAAAGCGTAATCAATGCGCTATCAATGTTGTTGACTTAAGAGATTTCCCTATGTTTACCCGATCAGATAAGTTCTTGATTGCCTCAACCTCGCCAGCTTGCCGCTTTTTGCTTTGAGAAGATCTATCAGTTTTACATCTCGGCTCACCAATCCCTTTACTCATCTGTGGTAAAAGCTACCAAAAAAGGTGGCTTATTGTACGAAGATAATCGGTCATGTCATTTACAATATTTAAGGTCTATTAAGATCTTATTAGCTTAAGTCTACGACAATGAATGCGCTATTACATTTTTTCTATGATAAGTTGGACTCCCGTTGATCGCTTATAACTCAAGATACCGTACATTAGCCATTATGAAAACAAAGACCATCCGCTGTTTTATTACCATACTGCTTTTTTGTACTGCGCAATTATTATCTGCGCAAAATATGCTGGATTCTATTTTACCAATAAGAGGATTTTGCATTGCAGCGCCTTCGCCTTCGGGGGTGGATTCATTTGTTACATTTATCAATAATGAACTTGCCCCACGCAAAGTAAATACATTGATCCTGCGCGTAGATTACAACTACCAATATAGCAGCCATCCTGAACTAAGAGACAGTATTGCTTTATCAAAAGAAGATGTACAGAAAATGGTAAAAGCCTGTAAGGCAAATAATATAAAAATAATACCACAGGTAAATTTGCTTGGTCATCAATCATGGGCCAATAAAACGTATAATCTCTTACTCAAATATCCTGCATTTGATGAAACCCCCTGGGTGAAAATGCCGGAAAAATATGAATGGCCTAATGCAGATGGATTGTATTGTAAGAGTTATTGTCCGCTTCACCCCAAACTACATAAAATTGTTTTTGCTTTGATTGATGAAATTTGCACCGCGTTTGAAACCGATGCATTTCATGCAGGCATGGATGAAGTGTTTTATATAGGCGATTCAAAATGTCCACGGTGTCGTAATAAAGATAAAGCGGTGTTGTTTGCTGATGAAGTTAGAAGGATCAGAGATCATCTTGCTGAAACCAATAAAACATTATGGATCTGGGGCGATAGAATGCTGGATGGTACCACAACCGGTATGGGTATGTGGGAAGCCAGCCAGAATGATACTTACAAAAGTATTGACCTCGTACCAAAGGATATTGTAGTGTGCGATTGGCATTATGAGCGTGCCGATAAATCGGCGGTATATTTTGCCATGAAAGGATTTAAAGTGGTTACCTGCCCCTGGCGCGATCCTGCTATTGCTGTTGCACAGTTAAACGACATGATTAATTTCCGTAATACCGCAACCCCACAACTTAAACCCAATTTTTCGGGTATGCTGCAAACCGTATGGTCGGGCAACAGTAGTTTTCTAAGAGGATTTTATGCCAACAGCAAAGACGGTTCAGGAAACACAAATACACAATGGCACTGCTTCAACGCACTATATAGTGAAATAGGAAAACTCAAATAGATATCATTTCACATAAATAATACAATAAGGTTGTGTGATGTTTACACATATATAAATGTATATTTTATATCTCTCAAACTATTTATTTTATAAAACTATCCCTTACTTTTACAAATACCACTGCCCCATGAGATAGATATTTTTTACCACTAAAAAATATCTTATGCGTAAGCTTTTTTACCTCCTCTTCCTTTTATTTTCTAATCATGTTATAGGTCAATGGAGTACAGACTCTACAACGAACAATCCCATATGTGTAACCACAGCTAATCAAACAAATCCACAAATTGTAACTGATAGTGCAGGCGGTGCGGCTATTGTATGGCAGGACAGCCGCAATGGCAACATAGACATTTACGCACAACTGATATCATCTGCCGGAGAAATACAATGGGCATCAAATGGAATAGCAGTTTGTACCGCTTCAGGCAGTCAGTCAAACGTACAGATTATTAATGCAGGTGGGGGTAATTATATCATAACGTGGCAGGATAACCGAAACGGGAATAATGACATTTATGCGCAGCGCATTGCAGCAGATGGTACGCCACAATGGACAACTAATGGTATAGTCGTATGTTCTGCTGGCGGAAGCCAGATTTTGCCCCGAATAATCAGTGACGCTAATGGTGGGGCTATGATCGCTTGGCAGGATGCAAGAAACGGCACCACTGATATTTACGCCCAAAGAATCAATAGCACAGGCACTGCAGTTTGGGCACCTGATGGCATAGCGGTTTGCGGGGCTACAGACGGACAATTCAGCCCACAAATAATAAGTGATGGCATTGGCGGTGCCATTATAGCCTGGCATGACAACCGTAATGGAAATTTTGACATTTATGCGCAACGCATTGACGCTAACGGTGCTAATGTGTGGGCAATAGCAGATGGTACAGTATTATGTATTGAAACCGATAGCCAGTATTCAGTTAAGCTTTGCAGCGATGGCAATCATGGAGCCATAGTATCATGGACGGATACAAGAAACGGACCAAACGCTGATATATATGCGCAACTAATAAATGAAACGGGTACGGTGCAATGGGTAGCCGATGGCGTAGCAATAACTACAGCAATGCTTGACCAAACCAATCAGCAAATAATTACAGATGGAAATGGAGGTGCATTTTTGGTATGGGAAGACACCCGAAGTGGTATAGATGCAGACGGACTGAATGGAGTTGATAAAGATGTTTACGCCCAAAAAATAAATAATACAGGCGTAGTTGAATGGGCTGCAGATGGAATACCTATCAGTATGGAAACAGCAGATCAGCTCACTCCCCAACTGATACCGGATGGAAGTAACGGAGCCATTATTACATGGTCTGACAGCAGGTTTGGCGCGGCTAACGATATATACGCGCAAAGGATAAACAGCACCGGCGATATTCAATGGACTGCTAATGGAACTGCTGTATCTTCTGCCAATGGTAACCAGTTAGCGCCACAACTGGTAGCCAGCAGCGGAGGTGCTATTGTTAGCTGGCAGGACGCAAGGGAAAGCCCAACCGATATTAATATTTATGCATCAAAACTCAGCGCACTTGGCACACTGCCGGTAACTGCGCTTACCCTTTATGGTAAGCAAACAGACCTGGGAAATGTTTTATACTGGACAACTGCTACTGAACAAAACAACCTTGGGTTCAATGTGGAAAGAAGCGCGGATGGCATTCACTTTAATACGATTGGTTTTACAGAAGGCGTTGGCAACACAACGGTAAAACAATCCTATAGCTTCACCGATAAAATGCCTTTAACCAATAAAAATTACTACCGCCTGAAACAAATGGACAGAGATGGCAAATTCACCTACTCTCCCATCCTGTTTTTACAAATTGTATTCAGGTCGTCTAACGTAACTATATACCCTAATCCAACCAGTAACAGGTTCAACATTACCATCCAGTTTAACAGCAATGGAAAAATGCAGTGGCAGCTACTCAACAACAAAGGGCAGTCTGTAAAACAGGGTAACTGGCAATTAAGCCCGGGCAGTAATGCGTTTCCTTCTATAGATATCAGCAACCTTGCGGCAGGAGTGTATTATTTAAAAATCAACGGCTCATCTTTGCAGCAGGTAATAAAATTGATTAAACAATAAATAAGCTACCGCATCAACACCTGTATCGTTTCCGGTGATTGTTGCTTTAATAAAATCTGTTTTCCGTCCGTCATTGCTTCAAAAAGTTCCATGGTGTAATGGCGGATGGTTAACAAGCTTAATCCTTTCTCTAACTGCACATCAAACATTTCAGCAGCCTCGCTGGCAAAATGATCTGTCTTGTCGCTCTTGTCATCCGTGCATACCATCAGGCTTACAGCTCCCGTTTGTATAAGGCTCGGTGTTATTTTGTTTTCAACAAAAAGATGATACAGGTGCGACATCTTATGCTCTCCTATAAAAGAAAAATCTTTTGAATGCAGGTGAAGCAATGCCTGGTTATTTTTTTGTACAATAATAGGAGGTAAATTCTTTATGCTTTTATCGTGTATAATGGTGCCGGCAAGAGAAGGATCTAAAAAACATTTTACCAGCAGGGGAATGCCTTTATTCTGCAATGGTTTTATCGTTTTAGGGTGAATCACCTGCGCGCCATAATACGCCATCTCTATTACTTCATCGTAATTCAATTCGCTTATAACTTTAGCGTTGGGGAATATTTTGGGATCAGCATTCATTACACCTTCCACATCTTTCCATATCATCACATTTTCCGCGTCAAGCATGTTAGCGAATACTGCGGCGGTGTAATCACTTCCTTCTCTGCCAAGCGTTGTGCTTTCATTTTCGTCTGTAGCACCAATAAAACCCTGCGTAATTACCATATTGGTTGCAGCGAAAAGCGGTTTTATATGTTCATTTACTTTTTGTGTGGTTACCTCCCAATCAATTACCGCTTCTCTGAAGTTATCATTCGTCCTGAAAATATCGCGTACATCTATCCAATGGTTATCTATTTTCTTTTCATTTAAAAAAGCGCTTATAATAGCGGTAGAAAACAATTCGCCTGAACAAACGATCTGGTCGTAGTAATAATCATAATCTCTTACCGGTTTATCATGCAATGCCCATTCAATTTCAGTAAACAGATCCGATAATTTTTTTTCTGTTTCGTTGTAGGTGGTTACCAACAGGTATTTTGCTGTATCGAGGTGTTGCGTTTTTACATGATTAAACAACATCAACGCTTCTTCCTTTTCGTTTCTGTAAAAGGCTTCCGCTACTTTTTCCAGCGCATTGGTGGTTTTACCCATAGCAGAAATAACCACCACTTTTTTATCATCATTGTACAATTTTATTATTTCCGACATCTGTTTAATCCTGTCTATACTGTTCACACTGGCTCCTCCAAACTTAAATATCTTCATGACGCTTGCTTTTTGAAAAATGATTTAAAACCTGTTATGAATAAGGTAAAACTACTTACAACCCACTATTAATTACATTAATCAGGCTAAATAATTTGCCAGAATACCTAACTGTATTAACTTGCCGGCTATGGGCGTTAATGAAGTGATTTCTGTAAAAAATCTCACCAAAAATTACGGCAATTTTCAGGCAGTCAAAGGTATTAGTTTTGATGTGTACGAAGGAGAAATTTTCGGACTGCTCGGACCCAATGGCGCCGGAAAATCTACTACGCTGGAAATTATAGAAACCCTCCGGAAAAAAAGTGATGGAGAAGTAATTGTTGCCGGTTATAATATTGACAGTGATGTGAACAAAATAAAAAAGATCATCGGCGTACAATTACAAACCTCGGGCTTTTATCCAGGTCTTAATCTGAGTGAACTAATAGCACTTTTCAGCGGTTTGTATAACGAGTATGTAAACCCGCTGGAATTACTAAAGCTGGTGAATCTTGAAGATAAAGCCAAAAGCAAATACAAGGAATTGAGTGGGGGTCAAAAACAACGGTTCTCTATAGCCACTACCCTTATTAATAAACCAAAGATTATTTTTTTAGACGAACCCACTACCGGTCTCGACCCACAGGCAAGAAGAAACCTTTGGGATCTGATACGCGATATACGGTCGAAAGGAACAACGATAATTATTACCACCCATTATATGGACGAAGCTGAAATACTTTGCGACCGTGTGGCTATAATGGACCAGGGAAAAATAATTGCCTTAAATTCCCCGGATCAACTGGTAGACGATTTGGTAGCTACCGGTTTTGAAAGACCTAAAGAGGTAAAACAGGCCAACCTCGAAGATGTGTTTATTCATCTTACCGGGCATGCACTTCGCAGCGAATAAAATCTATACATAATACAAATGCTGAACAACATGAAAAAAAACGTTTTGGTCGTACTTTTTTGCGGATTAAGTTTTATGAACTACGCGCAAACAAAACCTGCTAAACCTGCCGCTAAAAAAGTACCCACTGCTACCCCAGGAGCGGCAAGACCCGCGGTACTCAACACATCGCTGGATAGCCTGAGTTACGCGCTGGGCGTGCTTGACGCTACTTTTTTTAAGGCGCAGGGCGTTGAAAAAATAAACTACGCCATGATGAACAAGGGTTTTGAAGATGTATTAAAAGGAAAGAACACATTATTAAACAATCAACAATGCGATATGACAGTAAGAGAACAATTACAGGCATTCGTGCGCAAAAAAATACAGCCTAATATTGACGAGGGAGAAAAATTTTTAGCCGAAAACAAAAAAAGAGAAGCTGTAAAAGTTACACCCAGCGGATTACAGTATGAAGTGATCACATTAGGCACAGGCGCCAAACCATCAGATACCAGCACAGTAAAAGTGCATTACGAAGGATTTTTGCTGAACGGCAAAAAATTCGACAGCTCCCGCGACAGAGGCGAACCTATTTCATTCGCGCTGAACAGGGTTATTAAGGGCTGGACTGAAGGCGTACAATTAATGCCTGTAGGTTCAAGATATAAACTATACATTCCCTACACCTTAGCTTACGGAGAACAGGGCGCTGGCAATGATATTCCCGGAGGTTCTGCACTGATATTTGATGTTGAGCTACTCGACATTGTACAATAATGGTTTTAAATTGTTGAACGGTATACACAACTATTTAACAGAAATCCCTACATTTGCCGTCCCAAAAATTAGTGCTGCCCGGGTGGCGAAATTGGTAGACGCACTACTTTGAGGTGGTAGCGCTGGCAACGGCGTGCTGGTTCAAATCCAGTCTCGGGCACTTAATTATCCCTGTAAATCAATGATTGCAGGGATTTTTTATTTTTAGTATGATTTTTTCTGGCTTTTTTTACGCTTATTTTCACTCACAGCCCCTAAAAAGCAATTGGCACCAATAGAAGTAACAGTGGAACTTTGTAAACAATACCGAAATTTTCTACCCGATCGCTACCATGGTGATACTCCAATGAACTACTTCTCAGAATTTAAGAGAATGGTTAAGGCAGCTACAATACAAGGATACTTTCGCTGGAATCCGCCGGAAGATGTCAAAGCTATACCCAGTAAAAAAGAGCTATTATAATAAATTGGATGCTAAGTGCGCTTGCCCGTAGACTGAACGGGTGTGCAACATTCTGTATGCTTTGCCACTTGACAGTGCGCAATCATGTCCAGAATTTTTACAGTATGGTTTTAGCAAACGCATCTATATAGTTGGTCAATTCTTAATTAATAACCTGCTCATACTTTCTGCACTATTGCTAAAGTAAATATTCATAGTATATACGCCCGCAGGTAATTTTCCCAGATCCATTTGAAGCATATTGTTTCCTTTTTCTAATGCTGCTGTTTTGGCGCAAACATTTACTCCTTTTGAATCAAACAGTTTTATAGAGGCTTTATTTTTTTCGTTTGAAATGATGCTGATAGTTAAAGTTTGTTGAACAGGATTGGGCCACAGCGCTACTTCCTTGCTACTGTTTCCACACTCCAACTGGTTAATTGCTGTGTACATGTACTTCCCGTCTAAATCAACTTCTTTAATCCTGTAAAATACTTTTCCTGAAGTAACGGAATCGTACGTGTATGTATAAGAGCTTTCAACACGGCTGTTGCCAGCGGCAGGTAAAACAGCAATCGTTTGCCATTGAACACCATTTATGCTTTTTTGCACTTCAAAACGGTTGCTGTTTTGCTCCTGTGCGGTTTTCCAGAACAGTGTAGCATAACCATTATTGCACTGTACGTTGAATGACACAAATACTACAGGCAGTGTATTATTTGTAGTAGACAATGTCCATCTTGAGAAATCAGGGATGAGAAATCAGGAAATCCTGTTTGTTCTACAAAATTGTCTGCCGCATTTCTTGTTGAAAAGCCCTGTGCTATCCAATTAAGGCTATCAGGGCTTTTCCATAAAATCAATACGTTTTCGTCTAATCCATTGAGTTCCGCATCAAAATAATTAATACGCAAAGTGGCATTCAGCCCGCTATTGGTTGTGGGCTTTATATCGTAGTACCGGAGTATAGCGCTTCCTGCGCCATCGCTATTTGTTTGAGATACATGTCCTCTACGTATAACGGTAGCACCTAAATTTTGGGAAGATGAAATTACTGCTCCCATATTGCCTGCATTAAATGCAACTGGTGCTGTTAGTGTATTGGTAATTTCTACATAGCCGCCTGCTGCTCCAATTATCCGGCTGTTTTCATTTTCACCATTCAGCAAAGCTGATGGTTCTAATAAAATATTATTGCTGTTTAAATCAATAAAGCCCGAGGTGAAATTTATCTTACTTACAATGTGAATGTTTTGTAGTAAAGATACTTTGGTAGCACTAAGTTTAGCGATTTCCAGGTTATTAAAAAAAGTATTGCCACTACCCGAAATTGAGGTATTGCTATTGCCGTTAAAAACAAATAATCCGTCGCCCGGGGCTTGATTAATGATGCCATTATTCAGCAAATCAATATCCTGCAAAACTATTATAGCATTGTTGGTTGTTTTAATTTCTGCACCTGCCTGTACTGTCACTTGGGCCTGTAGCAGGGCTAAAGAAAACAGTAACGATGCAAACATTGTAAAAATGCTTTTCATACACAGTCATTTGAAAAGTTTAATACCGAACATCACCAATGATATTCTTTCCGCTAACCATGGCAAAAGGATCACCAATAGCATAATTTAACCCTTGTAACGATACAGCGTATCCATTAGAAAAATCTGTTGATGCATTGCCCCTGCTTAATACCCTGGCAAACTGCCATGCAGCAGATTTAGTATATAGATGAACAGCACCAAAGTAATTATTCATGGTGTTATTTATCCCCCCTGGCGCACCTACCAACAGTTTGTTTTGATAAATGGATACACTATAACCAAATTGTTTTTCGCTTGCTTCTTCACTGTTGGTAATAATAGATAAACTGCTGCCTGAAAAATCACCGTTGCTATCTTTTGTAACAGTAAATACGGCACCGCAATTTATAAGTACTCCGCCTACGTCGTAATTGGGACAACCAATTGCCAAATCATTGCCATTCAGGGAAACCGCCCATCCAAAATTGTCGTTGGAGTTTGCAGGGCTATGCACTATTTCGTTAGAAAAATTATAAGTAGCACCTGCATTTTTGTACATATATACTTTACCTTGATTGGCATTGGAGCCTACAGTGCAACTGGCACTGCCAACGGCAAGCGTTGTGCTGTCTATGCTAACAGAAACACCAAATTGATCGTTGTAATTACTGGTCGGGTTGTTAATGAACTGCTGCTGCGTAAATGTGTTTGAACTTTTGGTGAAAATATATGCCCTGCCGATAGCTGAGGGATATACAACATATTGCGAACCACTTGCACCAATGGCGAGATAATTTCCACAAATACTTAAGGCACTTCCAAAATGTTCTGCCGCGGCAGCATTATTTGCCGTAATTTTTTGCAAATAGCTAAAGGTATTTCCCGAAAGCGTGTAAATAAATACTGCACCCGCTTCGCTGAGGCCGCTTACATCGGCGTTGGGGGCTGACACTGCTATATAATTATCATAAATGGCTACGGCTTTGCCGTATTGCTGGTTACAGCCTATGCCAATAGCGCCAGCTGTTGGGGTAATATCCTGCACATAAGCCCATGTGCTGCCTGTTTTCCTGAACAGATATGCTTTACCATTTTTTGCACCACCACCACAAATCCAATTATTTACAGGGGCGCCAACCACTGCATAGTTACCATGTATGGCCACTGCATAGCCTAAACTTTCTGATACACCTGCATTGTTCACCAATGCAGCGTTATTGTAAGATGCTGTCAGCGATTTCCACTCAACGCCGTTAAAGCCTTCAAAATCCTGCATCACTTCATTGTAACGAATGGTGCCCGCTGTGGCAACCGCCGCATCGTTACCAATTTTTATTTTTCCGTTTACATCCAGTTTTTGCGAAGGTGTAGTTGTGCTGATACCTACGTTTTGTGCAACAGAATAATTGCTGATGAACAGAAAGAATAAGATTTTATGTATTAAATTTCTCATCTTAAAAAAAACTTTTAGTAGTTAAGTTTAAATTGATTTCTTATGTTACTAAACCGATTTGTCAATAATTAACTGCCGCTTTTCCGGAAAGCCCACAACAGCGCTGCGGGCGGAATATAGAATGTATATAAATTTTTAGCCGCATCATGAGAAGTAAAAATTGTTTGATTTTTTGCACATGATGAATAAGGCAATATGCCTGCGCCTGCCAGGCTTATCATCATTTTGAATGACTTTTCGCCTGGAATTATTATTTAAAAATGTTTTCATCGTTATTACTTAAAAGTGTAGAGAATTGTTTTTTTGAACAGCGGGTAACCAATACCGGCTCTACAGCAACCGACAGATAGCGAAAAGAATTATTTCTTAACCACGTAGATGGCGCTTGCATAGCTGTTGGGTCCGCCAACAATTACAGGTGTTCCATTTTTCCAGTATTTGGCGTAGGTTTTTCCCGTGGCATCGTATTCATCGCCGCAAACAAATGTGTTACCATCTATTACCTGTATACCGGTTGCACCTGATTGGTACTGGCCGGTGCCAAGCGTTAGGGATTGAAGTTGACTGGTTTGATAATCGCCGGACCAAAGCCTTGCAACAAATTTGCCATTGATAGACTCGTTGCCAACAGCATATACCTGCGTATAGCCGTTGACGTATAACCCGTAAGCGGTACCCAGGTTGCTGGATAAAGCAATAGATGTACCTCCTTCAAACCAAAGCATCGGTCGGCCGTCGTACCTGCCCGCTGTGTATGTAAAGCCGTTATCGTTTATAAAACAAGCATAGCCATAACCTGGCGCCCGCCCGTCGCTTAAAATGTTCAGCTTAGGATCAGAAAACTGGTTACCGAAAAAGAAAGCACGTTTTTGCGATACGCCGTTTTCATAAATCTCCACCTCACCTGCTACACTGGTACGGGTAAAATTATTGATGGTCTTGATGTGTATGCTGTATGCTTCGGCATTGTTGGTGGCCGCGTTAGACAACTGCTTGCTGCCGTTATCATCCCAGTAAACAGCCGAAGTAAAAGGTCCATTGCTTTCTGATTGATAATAGCCAGCTACCACGCCTTTATAAACCGCATTTGCCGATGCTATTGCAAAGGTTTCGTTTGTGCCGGGGAATAGCAATGGGCTTACCACGCCATTCTTCCAAAGTTTGGGTCTGGACCTGGAACCTTCAGCTTCGTTAAAACACACATATACGTCCTGTCCATTTACACATACACCTGTTGCTGTTGCATTTTTGGTACCGTCTGATACGTTGTATGGCGTGCCATTTTTCCAGAGTTTCGCAATAGCAACATTGCCCACCTGTTCATATCCGGCCACGTACACATCTGCGGTGATGGGTAAAGGTGCAGGATCGGGCGTATTATTTATGGGTGTATTATTTTTTTTGCAGGAAACAGACCATAAAAAGAACATGGACAAAAACCCGGTTAGACGGCAAAAACGCTGAAGCATAAAAAGTTTTTATTAGTTTACGAAAACAGGTTACAACCATTTCGGCCTCGAGGAAGTATAAAAGTATAAGAACAACATTTTTTTGATACCCCCTTTGCTCACTACTATTGTATGGTAACCGTAACAAACTTACCTATGCATTATCGTTGTTAGAAACACCAATCGCTTAGCAACAGGAAAAATCGCTTAACGGCAGTTTTGCAGTTTATGATTATTTTTGAACCAGCAATCACAACAACCCACTG
Source organism: Agriterribacter sp. (assembly GCA_044223805.1). Lineage (GTDB taxonomy): Bacteria > Bacteroidota > Bacteroidia > Chitinophagales > Chitinophagaceae > Agriterribacter. The sequence goes on along the minus strand of JBGALP010000045.1, from coordinate 3,523 downwards.
CCCAAATGGACCAAACAATCAGTTGCATAGTTTTAGATGATGACGAAATTGACCGGATGACAACGGTATCTTTTTTACGCGACTATCCCTTTATAAAAATTACAGGCATATTTGAAACGCCCTTGCAGGTGCTGGCTGCCGCACAAAAGCAACCGCCGGATGTATTGTTCTTAGACATTGATATGCCTGCTATGAACGGGCTGGAATTACGCAAACAACTTCTGCATATACCCGCCTGCGTATTCATCACCTCTTACCCTGATTACGCGCTGGAAGGCTTTGAAATGGCCGCACTGGATTTTTTAGTAAAACCTTTTACCACAGACCGCTTTACCAAAATGATAGACCGCCTTCAACAGCATGCAGCCATTCGCCAAAAGGCCGCACTGCTTGAACATACCCTGGGCGCCGATACCATTTTTATTAAAGATGGTACAGAACAATTTAAACTGCAGTTGCATAACATTATTTACCTGGAAGCATTGAAAGATTATACCCGTATTGTTACCAAAGGAAAAAAATATTCGGTATTATCACCATTGGGCAACCTTATTAAAGAAAAAACCTTCAGTAACTTTATCCGCATTCATCGTAGTTATGCCATACAAAAGCATTTTATAAAAAAACTAAGTACCACGGAAGTGCAGGTAGATGATATTTTGCTGCCCGTAGGCAGGCGTTTTAAAGAGGCGCTAAAAGCCCTTTACCCCTAATCATTATCTGTTATGAAAAAATATTTCCTTCTGCTGGTGGCGAGCTATGCCTTTAGTGCTTTTTGCCAGCAATCAAGCCAATTTATTGCCGACTCTCTGCAGCGGCAGTTGTTGCGCTCCAAAAAAGATTCTTCCCGCTGTAAAATTTTAAACCAGTTAGGCGAACAATACTTCCAGGTTGATCCAATTATTTCATTGCAATACGGACATCAATCTTTACAATTGGCACAGGAAATAAACTGGGCCCCCGGTATACCTGTTTCAAATGCCATTATAGGAAAGGCCTGTATTCAAACAGGCAATTATGATAGCGCTATTATTTTTCTCACCAGGGCATACCAGGGTTACAAAAAAAGCGGGATTAAAGATAAAATGGCTTTTCAGCTTGGTAATATTGGCGTAACACAGGTAACGCAAAAAAAATATCCAGCAGCACAGGCTACTTTTTTTGAGGCACTTGCCATTGCGGAGGAGCTACATCTCGACGGACTAAAGGCAAGAGTACTCAGTTCGATATCTTACGTATTTGACATGCAGCAGAACTATGATAAAGCGCTTGAATATGCACAACAATCGCTGAAATTGCTGGAGAAACTAAACGACAGTGCCGCCATCGCTGATATTTACCGCAGAATCGGAAGCGTATATGGTTCAAAAGGTGATACTACAAAGGCAGACAGCTACCTGAAAAAAGCACTTGCCATATTTGAAAAAGAAGATTATCGCATCGGCATTGCAGATGTATACCAGGAGTTGTCTCTGTTGTATAAGAGCAATCTTTTGATGAATCTTAAATACCGCCTTAAAGCGGAAGAAATTTTCAATAAGGATTCCTTATCAAACACGATGACCATTGAAAATACCGGGCAAATTGGTTATCTTTTTTTTCAACTATCATCAAATGACAGCCTCTGGTCAATGCTCACTGGCAATAAGATCATCTCTCCAGGCAAAGCAGCCTTGCTTAACAAAGCCGGTTATTATCTAAACAAAGCTATACAACAAAGCAAAGAAAACGGACATGTTTTGCTGCAGGCCGAACTATCGCAAAAATATGCTGAGCTTCTTGCATATAAAGGCAATTACAAACAGGCTTATCATTTAAAAGTTTTTGCTTCAGCAGCACAGGATTCTGTTTTTTCGCAGGAAAATAAAAATAAAATAGCCGAAGCTGAAGGGAAATATGAAATAGCAAAAAAGAATGAGGAGATCGCCTTCAAACAGCTTACCATTAACAATCAGCAAAACAAGATGTGGCTATTAGCCGGAAGCATAGGCTTTTTGATTATACTGGGTGCTGTATTTTTAAATCAGAATTTAATCCGGAAAAAAACAAATACCGCTTTACTCCAACTGAATACAGAACTGAAAGAAGCCAATAAAATAAAAACAACATTCTTTGGCATTATTACGCACGACCTACGCAGCCCGATAACCAATCTGATTAATTTTTTAACATTGCAGAAAAGACATCCTGGTTTGCTAAGCAACGAGCAAATTGCTGACCGTGAAAACAAAATAACCGAATCTGCAAAATCACTTTTGGAAACAATGGAAAGCATGTTGCTGTGGAGCAAAGGGCAAATGGAACATTTTAAACCGGTAATTACTACAGTGCCTGTGAATAATTTATTTTCTTATTTACAAAAGTTTTTCTCAGAAACAGAACATGTTTTTTTTCAATTTTCTAATCCGCATAGTTTAACGGTGAATACAGATGAAGATTACTTAAAAACCATTATGCATAATCTTACTGCCAACGCCGTTAAAGCAGTGCAGCTAACACCTGATGCGAAAATAGAATGGAAAGCCTGGGCAGAAAACGGTAAGACCTATTTTTCTATTACAGACAATGGTGTTGGTATTAATGAAGATAAATTAAGCGCTTTATACGAAGAAACAATCGCAAATGGATCCAGGCAAGGGTTAGGACTGCATATTATCAGAGATCTTGCAAAAGCAATTGGATGCGTAGTAAAATTTGAACCAGATAACAAGGTTGGCACAACTTTTATCTTATCTGTTTAATGCCACATACATACTTTTTGCAGGCAAAAATAAAACCCTGATAATAGTAGCCTACTATCTATTCTGAAAGAGATTTGCTTTAATGTAAAAATACTCCAGGAGGAAATTAAAGGTTTGCCAGGCTGCAAACTTTACAGGTTCATCTTCGCAACCTGCGGTTAGCCATGCGTGTTGGCCTTGAACATGTGTATCGGTTTAAAGCAGAGGTATGTGAAATTCGCAGCTTCATAATATGCGAAGGAAGATGATGATATTCCAACATAGCAACGCTCCTTGCCAACGCGCAAATCTTTTCATGAGAAGATATGGCAGAGAACTGAAAGGGCAAAACCGTGCCTGAAATTATAAACCTATAAGGTTTGCCGGGCGGATAGCTGCGCTGCAAACCTTATAGGTTTTACCCCTCCGTATCTGCCTGCCATTAGCGCTGTGTTAGCTGGTGACGCTGCGAAAAACAGAGCGTATGTATATGATTTGGAACAGAAAGTAAAGCTGATGATATTCTCTCAAGCTTGATCAGGTTCGTTGTACTTGCGTTGCGCAGATCTTATCGTGATAAAAAATTACCCGGCAAACGCATGCCTTTCTCATCAGCCAGTACTTTTTCCATTACTTTTTGCAGTCGTTTCGGGAGACCATCTTTTTCTTCTTCGGTTAATGTTTTGGTGATCTCGAAAAACTCATCTTCATCATCGTAATAGCCAAAACAAAGTTCGTAACGGTTATTAGCGTGCAATCTCACAGAGATTTCCTTATCCTCTTCATAAATATGCATACTGATC
>JBGALP010000360.1:0-3894 GCA_044223805.1 Agriterribacter sp. | reverse complement strand
AACTTTAAAACCTAATCTTTTTTATGATGTGTAGAACTTTTATTTCAGGTATATGTGCAAGCTTTATTTTTAGTATTGTTGCTAACGCACAGGTAAAAACAGGGCTTGAAAATGTTGCCACTATATCGTTACAAAATGCCGGTGTAATAAAAAAGGAAAATGATATCCGCGGATATTATTTTTTCTATGAGTCTGATAAAATTGACAGGAATACCAGGGAGTATACATTGCAGGTACTTGATGAAAACCTGAATGCTGCAAAACCCACTAAACTTGAGCTTGACAAAAAAACAGCCTTGTTAGAGTCCGCAACAAACGAGAGTTCTGTATGCTTTATGTTTTTAAACCAGGAATCAGAAGCACTTGACTATTCAATTTACAAGGGTAACGGTAAGCTTGCCTATACTTATTCTGTACCGATTGATAAAAAGTCGCGGGCCTATTTCCTGCAATCGCTTTCTGCGGGTGAAACGGGTGCCGGAAAATTAGCCGTGGCTGACACCTCATGTTATATATCAGTGGTACCGGTAAGAGACGGAAAGAATTTTTCTTACCTCATTAACGGACTATTATCCAGCAAGCGCAAGCAGTGGACTTATAATCCAAACGATGAAGAACGCAAATCGAACTGTAGTTATATTGGCTCCACCGACAGCGTAGCTTTTTTCAGTATTCTAAAGATTGACAAGTTATTGTCTAATAAAGGGCATACGTCTTTGCTTGGGCTTAATATATTTACAGGAGCAAAGCAGTTTGAAATATCTATGGAGGAAGCAACATATAAATTTTGGCCTACCGCTGCAAACCGGCTGGAAGGAAACCAAATGATATTGATGGGGTCTTATTACAGCAAGGATGATCATGCGGCAAAAGACAACAGCCTTGGTTATGGTTTTTGGGTTGTAAACAGCAAAGGCAAACTTCAGAAGGAATACTATAGTTCATGGGCGAATGATGTATCGAAATTTCTAAAGACAGATGAAAAAGGAAGATTGGAAGATGTCGGCAATCTTCATACGCATAAAATGCTGGCGACTGCAGATGGAGGCTACCTGGTAGTAACAGAAGGATTTAAAAAAGTAGTGGATGGTGGTAAAATAGCGCTGAGCGTATTAACACAAAGCTATAGTGGAGTAACCAGTGTAAAGACTACTGATTTGGTTTTGATGAAATTTGATAACCAGTTTAACGTACAGTGGGCAGGTATATATGATAAATTCAGCAGCAGATTCAGTCTTCCTGCAGACTTTATCAGTACACCTATGTTAGGATACCTGGTAGCAGCATTGGGCGATTTTGATTATAAGTTTACGCAGGTAAATGACGACAAAAGCAGTATAGTGATAGGATACACCGATTATGAAAGAACCAAAGACTTTAAAGGACTTACTTTTCATTCAATTAAATACGAGGACAATAAATATAGTACTGATAAAATAAACCTGAAGTCTGACGCTACCTGGATGCGTATAATGCCTGCTAAAACGGGCTTTGTAATGATTTATGAATATTTTAAAAAGCAAAAAAAGCTTGAATACAGGTTGGAAAAAATGAACTAAATCTTATATTGAATACATAATAAAAGGCTGGTCAGTGCGATCAGTCTTTTTTGTTTACGCAAACATGCTGCTTACATCATCAGCCTGGTTATTGGTATATACCCATACACCAGGTTTGAGAAAACTTCTTGCTATAATTGTAATTACCTTACTGGTAGACTGCAGTAATACAAAAAATAATGTAAGCAAGCAGTATGGTGATAGGATTTTAAAATCACAGTTTGTCATCCGTGACTGAACGCCGAACGCTCATAGCCCAAACAAAAAAAGCCACGCTGAAAAAATCAGCATGGCTCAATATTTTGAAATCATGTCAGAGGTTGTTAATGTCTTACGGTTTTATAAGATACTGACGATTTCGGTTCTTAAGGTTTGGTTGTTTCAAGGTTTGGATGAATGGTTGTGCGTTTTTCAAGGATTGGTTTCAGCTTTTTCAGGATAATTGGTTTGGATCGTTTTTCAGGGATTGGATTGATCTTTGGTAATTCAATGGATTTGCTGGATTCGGTTTTCAGTGGATGTGGATTGTAGCTAATGAACGGTTTTTCTAAGGACTTGCTGGTTTTCGTTGGATGTGGACTTTCTCAGGGATTTGGGGTTTTCTAAAGGGTGCCGGTTTTTCAGTGGATCTGGATATGTATCGTTGTTGACAGTACAAAGATGCACCGCAAACACGGGCTTTGAAACTTAATTCGATAATAAGGAGAGATGCTTCGATTTTCGGGCTTTTCTTTTCGATAAATTGAACCACGGAGACACCGTGACACAGAGGAGCACAAAGAAATTGGTGGTTTGAAGTTTCTCTCGGCCTCGCTGCTCCTTTGCATTCGCTGCGTGAAAAGCTGATCACTGAAAGCTAATGACTGAAAGCATATAGCTTTCCCTTCTGCATCAGCACTATCCAATCAATCAAACAATTCCAATGCAGTTTACTGCAAACGCCAGCCTGGTATTATTATTTCCACTCGTACAATCGCTGGTTCTTGGCATTGCTGGCAATAAACAATGCAAAGCCTGCGATGGCTGTGTCTTTCAAAATACTAATAAAAGCCATTTGGCGCATTGCAGGATCACCTGACTCCTGCCAGTTAGGAAAGTGAATTAATAATACAAACAGCAATAATAAACCTGCGAGAATATAACCCGCGAAAGCTACATAACGATTGAGCATAAACGCTAGACCGACGAGGATAAATGCCACACCAACTACATATACCCAAACAATTCCTCCAGGAATGAAAAGAGGAACCATTACCAACATTGCATCGGGGTTTTTAAAGTGCATTATACCGAAAACAATAAGTACAATCGCTAAAAGCCATACGGCTATACGTGAGATCATATGGTGTATCATAAAAAGAGCTTTAGTGCTATTAAGTTACTTCATTTATTTAATAAACACATATTATATTTTGCACAATCCGGTCTTCGAAAATAATAGCGACCAAATAGCAGGTTAGTTTAATTGGGCAGCCCAGGCAATGGCGTTAGTAAATAAAGTAGTAAAGGCATTGTTTTGAAAAAGTAACGGAGAATGCCCCATAAATATATACACATTTCTACCGGGAAATTTTAAATTAGACCAGATAACAGGATGATCTCCCATTTTTATATCCGTATCAGGACTATAGCTGGATTCATTAACTGAGGCGATAACGTGCACTCCGGGTCTCGGGCTTTTATCATAGGTGTACCACTCCTCTTTTTCTATAGTAAATATTTTGGGTAAATTTTTTACTATCGGGTGTGTCGCATCTTCAATCTGCACATCTGCTTTGGCAAAAGTGGCTATATAATTTTTGTATTGCACATCGCCCATAAAATGATAAAACCATGGCCACATCTTATAGCCATCAAAATCGCCCAACAAGCTGGCGTGATGCAAACCAATCCAGCCGCCCCATCCTTCTTCCATATACTTAATGAATGCTTTCTGCGCTTTTTCTTTCCAACCATAAGGCACATAATCCAACTGTATAAAAAGGTGACAATTTTTTAGAAAGGCCTCGTCTATGGCATCTGTTTTGGTAATATAATCAATAGTAAGGTTTTTTTCTTTAGCCAGTTTATTCAGCCAGGGTTGCGCAGCATTTGTAAACTCAAGATGGTGTCCTCTGTTTTCAAAAAGCACAACTATACGAAAAGCAGCATTAGATTTATTTTTTTGTATGGTTTGAGTTAAACCATATACGCTACATAACAGTAGAAAGCATAGTACAATTATTTTTTTCATGGTGAACAAGTAAGTTAGGGAGTGAAGATAGGGGGAAAAGTAACAAACATACTATCAGGCTTTCCCATATGTATCCAACATCTTTTTTAAATCAACAAGCGT
>JBGALP010000044.1:0-27587 GCA_044223805.1 Agriterribacter sp. | reverse complement strand
TCAATTGAACCTGTTCTATCTGCAATGCCGAGAATTTTTGCTGCATTTAAAGTAATCGCGCTTAGGGCTTCCTGTTTGGTTAAACCATATGTTGCCGCAGTGCCTGCGTTAAAGCTCAGGTTGCGGTAGCGTGTATTGGTGGCATCATCATTCAGTGCAAATAATACGCCCGCTTTTTGTAGTAGAGCGGGTGTTTTATACGGTTGATCAACATCATCATCTTCGGTAACAGGCAGACTATGTTCGGCATTCAGAATAACCGCGATATTGTTTTCTTTCAGCAAGCCTGCTATTTGCCAACTTGCATTGCCGCCTACTATTACCACCTCAAAACCGAATGTTTTTACAAAATCAATAGCTGTAAGCATTTGTTTTACCTGGTTGGCATGCACAAACAGCTTTTGTTTTTTGTTGAATAATCCCTTTAATGCTTCAAATTTCAGGTTGGTATTTTCGTGTGTGCTTTCCTGAGCGTATGACTTTGCCTGAGCGAAAAAACTTTTAAGCTCTTCTATTTTTTCTAACGCTTCCTTAACCGGATCTGTTGTTCTGCCGGGTTGAGGAGCTGGAAAAGCAGGCAGGTTGATATGAATGCCGCCATCTGTTTTGTAAGCCGCGTCCTCCCAATTCCATGCATCTAATTGCACAACAGAGGAGGAGCCGCTGATGCTGCCACCCTGTGGTGCAATACCAGCAAGTAAAATACCATTCGCCTTAAGGGTATTAATGATTTTGGAATCTGTGTTATAGGCCACAAGCGATCTTATGTCAGGATTAAGATCACCCAATTCCCTGTAATCATTTGAACCCCGCACCCCTGATGCAATCTCTTTTAATCCAAGGTCGCAATCGGGCAGTATCAAACCAGGGTATACCTGTTTACCTTTTGCATTAAACACTTTTACGTCATCCTGTGGTATTGGAATATCAGCTGCTATGCGTTCTATCTTTCCATCTTTAACCTGTATGGTTGTATTTTCCAATACTTGCCCGTTACCCACATGTACAGTGGCATTGGTAATAAACAATAATCCTTTATATGCCGGCGCGGGATATATGTCATCCTGTGCTTGTATATGTAAAAAAGCAAAGGCATATAATAAAGAGAATAGAATTAGTTTTTTCATAAACATCCTTTTATGAATCGAATTTTAAATGGAATTAATGGAGCATGTTTTCTGTTTTATCATTTGTTGTTTCATCGTGATTGCTGTCTCCATCATGTTTATTTTCTCCGCAGCCCAGTAGTAATTGTGTGCTGGGTTTAAAGGGTGCTATTGCTACACCACCTTTCTTTTCGGCGATCATCTTTTGAATGATGCGGTTACGTTCTTCGCTTATATTTTTTCTCAATTGCAGATCATGTTCACGATCAAAATAGATAATACCATCTACTATTGTTTTTTCTGCTTTAGCGTAAATGCTTAATGGATTATCACTCCACAACACAAGGTCCGCATCTTTACCTTGCTTAATACTGCCTGTTTTTTTGTTGATATGTAGTGCTTTTGCCGGATTAATGGTTACCATTTTCAATGCATCTTCTTCGCTCAATCCACCATATTTTATTGTTTTAGCGGCTTCCTGGTTTAACCTTCGCGCCATCTCCGCGTCATCAGAGTTGATACAAACATTTAGTCCTTCTTTTTGCATAATGGCGGCATTGTATGCAATGGCATCTGCCACTTCTGTTTTATATGCCCACCAATCAGAAAAGGTAGAAGCATTAGCCCCATGCGCTTTCATTTTATCTGCTACCTTATAGCCTTCCAGTATATGTGTAAATGTGTTGATGCGGAACCCGAACTTTTCAGCCACACGCATCGTGTATGTTATTTCTGTTTGTACATAAGAATGGCAGGTAATAAATCTTTTTTTATTCATTATTTCAACCAGGGCATCCAATTCGAGATCGCGCCTTACAGTGTTCCATATCCCATTTGATGATTCTCCTTTTTTACGTGGAGTTTTAATAAGCGCTTCTGCTTTTTTTATTTCCAGTTGGTAATCGCTTGCACGTTGAAACGCATCTGTTAATACCTGCTCTACGCCCATGCGGGTATCAGGAAAACGATTGTTGGCAGCGGCCGTTGTACGTTTTACATTTTCACCCAACGCAAATTTTATGAATGGATCTGCGCCTTTAAACTTCAATCCTTCATCATCAGCGCCCCAGCGCAGTTTTATCAGTTGTGTTTGACCGCCTATAGTATTGGCAGAGCCATGCAGTATATGTGAGGTAGTAACGCCTCCGCTCAGTTGCCGGTAAATATTAATGTCATCAGGCGCCAGGTTGTCGGCTATTCTAACTTCAGAAGTTACAGATTGGGCACCTTCATTAATTGATGCCGCGGCGATGTGTGAATGTTCGTCAATAATACCTGGTGTGAGGTGTTTGCCCGAGCCGTCTATCACCAGCGCGTTAGTATTAGAAAGATTTTTACCCATCTGTACAATCTTTCCGTTGCTTACCAATACATCTGTATTTTCAAGCTTACCGGCTTCATCGCTTGTCCATACAGTAGTATTTTTTATCAATATGGTTTTTGCAACAGGCAATGTATCCCAGCCATAACTGCCAAAAGGAAAAGTAACTTTGGCAACCGCTGATAGGTTTTTTTTCTTTGCACTATCTGCTTTTATATCGGGTGCTTTAACAAAGCTTGCTTTCCACGAAACAGCATCTCCATTATTATCTGTACCATTTCCGGCCCAACCGCCGCCAATAACTGTACCGCTTAGCCGAATAACCTCCGTGGCTTTTTTATCAGGTAAAAAGCCAATGCTTAGCATGGAGCCGTTATAGCTAAACCTTGCAGGTATAGTATCATTACCTGCAATTATTACAGCAGCATTGTTTGATTTTACTTCAAGCCCATACTTTTTTTCAGACTTAGCATCATATACCGATAGCTGGTACATTCCCTTTATATCATTCCAGCTATTGTTATTTATATAATATGGTTCACCCTGTATCCAGTTTTGATATATAATAGATTTGTCATTAAATACCGGACCTGATGTGATAAGAAAATTGGCAAGTTTCCCTACTTCAATACTTCCCACTTTATCGTATATACCCAATAATGTTGCGGGTGTTTTAGTAAGCGCATCAAAAGCGCAATGCTCACTTAACCCCCATTCTATAGCCTTTCGAACATTGCTCAAAAAATCCTTGGGATCTTTTATGTCAGCAGCGGTTAAACAAAATAAAATACCTGCTTTTTCCAGGGCAGCAGGGTTTGATGGTGCAAGCTCCCAATGTTTCAGATCGTTGAGCGATACAAGCCTGGCATCATCAGGATCTTCAATATCCATTGGTTGTGGAAAATTTACTGGGATAATGAAAGTAGCTTTGGTAGCGCTTATTTCGTTGATCCGCTGATATTCATTTCCCCCGCCTTTAATAATATATTGCACACCAAACTCATCACCAATGCGGTCTGCACGTATATCGTTCCATTTATCATTGGCTTCAAAAATTTGTGGTAGTTGCTGATTAGCATTCCAGGCTTTAAGTGTAAGATTTACGCCTTCTGCGTCAGCATTGCTTTTATACCATACGGCATCAAGATATGTTTGACGTAATAAGGCGATAGCACCCATGAGACTGCCGGGATAACTCTGCGTAGAGCTTCCCTTACTGAAAGAATAATGTGTGGTGGCTTTTTCTTTTACAACAGCCAGGTTTTCTTTTTTACCTGATAGCGTTACTACAGTGCCCGTACCACGTGCTATTCCATCTTTCTGATGGGCAAGCATGGTGCCAAAACCAATATCACGAAAAGTTTTAGCACGGCTTTCATCTGTTGCAAATATTGCGGAGGCGTCAACATCAGATCTGATGGACTGGTTCCAGCCGAATGCGCCTTTAGTATTAGAAACCAGTTGTGCCGGCGCGCTGTAATTAAATGGCGCAGGCGATCGTTGCTGCACAGGCATACCATAATCACTGTATATATCTATAAAAGAAGGCATAATATATTTGCCTTTACAGTCAATTTGTGCTGCGTCTGCAGGAATTGAAATATTGGTTCCAACAGCTACGATCTTTCCTTTTTTAATAATTAATGATGCATTGGGTATAATTGTTTTCGCATCTTTTATAATGGTAACATTTGTAAAAGCATAGTGTCCGCTACGCTCATCCGCCACACCATTAACCGGAAAGGTTTTTTGAGCATTGCTGAAGTAAGTAAGTAGACAGAACAGGTAAATGAGTGCATGTTTTTTCATTGCAGATGTTTTATACATTCTTTTTTGAAGGTAAGGCAAATCCTTTTGCTGAACCGATGCGCCATTTCATTTTTATTGATATGAGTATCCGGCAGTCTTTTTCTTCTCTTCCCGGCATATCGTTTTAAGCTTGTCTTATTGAATAATTTCACGCTGTTTGCAAAGCACATCCTTTAATTTTTACTTATCTGTTTATACAAATGAAAAATAGAGCCTCATTTATTCTTGTATTGTTTTATTTCCTGGCTTCTTGTGCCAAACAAAAAATAGCTGTTTCGCCTACGGCATATATAGATGCCGCGTATACCCAGGATTATGCTGTTAAATATAATGCTACTGATTCTGCGGCAGCATTATATAAAGTTTATGAAGATCGCAATGGCGTAATTAAAATATTAAGTTCAAAAGGGTTGTTGCAATTGTATGCCGGAGAAATGCTATATCCCGGCAGTATTTTGCCAGATGGAACTTACCGCGCAACCAGTGCAAAAAAAATAGCCGGCATTAATTTATATAAAAATCAGTTTGTGTATGCAGATGATAAATCTATATTAAGTAATGCATGGGCTGGTTCATTATATTGTAAACATTCACTCGCCGGAGCGAATATATTTTGCGGTGGTATTGATTTTTCTTTTCTTGTTTCTGATGGCAGGCAGTTGCAGTACATAAAAAATTCAGCCGTATTGTGGGAAACAGCGGCAGATGCGCAGGTGCTGGATATATTGTTCGACAATAAAAAAGATATTTTCTATATACTTACTGCCAGTGGCATTACTACTTTTTCACCTGCAGCTAATAAACAATCATCGCTATATAAAGGGACTGGTATTACCTGTTTTTGCCTTACAAAAGAAGGAGCACAACTGGTAGCAGGTACTGGTAACGGATATATTATGATTGATGCACAGAGCGGACAACAACAGGGGAACATCAATCAAAAATTACCCGATACTGAAATTACTGCCGTAGCAGATATTGATGGCAAACTTTGGTTCGGATCAAAGCATGGCGCATTTATGCTGAAAGAAGATGGCAAATTCAGTTATTATGCTTCAAAGCGCTGGTTGCCGTCTGACGAGGTAAAACACATTTCAGCCGGAAACGATGGTAGTGTGTTGGTGCTTACAAAGGCCGGTTTGGGTAAGATTTGTTTTAAGAAAATGACATTGGAAGAAAAAGCAGCTTTTTATGATAAGCAGGTAAGGCAACGGCATATCCGCAATGGCTTTAATGCTACATTGGAAGGAATGAAAGATGGTAATCTTGCCACCGGGTACATGGAAGATTCCGACAACGATGGATTATGGACTTCTATGTATCTGGGCGCGGAGGCGTTCCGGTATGCGGTTACCAAATCTCCTGAAGCCTTGCAAAACTGCCGGGAGTCTTTGGATGCTATGGAGCGGCTTTATTCTGTAAACCCTGTAAAAGGCTTTCCTGCAAGATCGTTTGAGCGCAAGGGTTTTGCGTTGCACGATAAAGATAAATGGATAGCGGCTCCCGATCCGGAGTGGGACTGGAAATCTACCACCAGCAGTGATGAAATAATAGGGCACATATTCGTTTTTGCAGTATTGGCCGAACTGGTAGATGATGAAACAATAAAAAAGAGAGCTGTTGGTTTGATTGATTCAGTAATGCAACACATCATTGATCATGATATGTACTTGGTAGACTGGGACGGCAAACCAACACTTTGGGGCAAATGGAATCCGGCTTATGTAAACTCCTTCAATAAAATTGTGGGCGATAGAAAAATCAACTCTTCCAATATTATTGCCATGTTGCAAACTGCGTATCATTTTACAAAGAAGGAGGTATATAAGGATAAAGCGTTTGAGCTGATGAATAAGTATGGATACCTGGATAATCTTATGACCCCTATGAAAAACATACATTATGCTCCGGATGAAGCAGACGAGTATAGCAAAATGTTATCATCGGGCTGGAACCATTCTGATGATGAAATGTATTTTTTAGGATACTGGGGTTTGTATCGCTACGCCTTTAACGATACACTCAAAGCGAAATTCAAAGAGGCTGTTATTGACCATTGGGAGATTGAACGCCCCGAGAAGGAGGGAGCCTGGAATATTTTTACCGCGCTTACAGGCGTACCACAATTTGATCTTAATGAAGCCACTTGGTATCTGCGCGAATATCCACTGGACATGATCGGCTGGCATGTAAGCAATAGCAAACGCAAGGATATTGAATTGATGGGGCGCAATTTCAGGGGACAAACCACTACTGAAGTTTTACCTCCCGATGAACTAAGAATAAACAGGCACAACGCTAACCGTTTTGAAATAGATGGCGGCGGCAATGGGAATGATGAGTATAGTGCAGGTGATATATGGCTGTTGCCTTACTGGATGGGACGTTATCTCGGAGTAATACAACCGCCGGCAACAAAATAATTTTTTGTGAGAAGAGAGAGAATAAACGTGAGATGCTATTCATTTATCTCTCTCGTTTCACGCTAAGTTTAATAATAGTTTGATTTGATATTTTGCTGCTATCGTAGAAATACCTGGTTGCTGTAAACCCTTTAGTTTTCATTTCATGCAAAGGTATTATAACATTATTCAAGGTATTGCTGTAATTATTGTATGTTTTGCTATAACAGGTTGTACAGAACAAACTCAGTCAACGTTATTGGAAAAACCTGTGTATGTAGACGCTCCTTACCTGCAGGATTACAGCATCAAATACAATATAGCTGATAGTAATATTGCCTTATACAGCGTGTATGAAGACAGGAATAATGTAATTAAAGTACTCACTTCCAAAGGACTGATGCAGCCTGATAATGGTGAAATGTTGTATCCCGGAACGCTTTCACCCGACAGCAGCTACCGCGCCATTTCCGCTAAAAAAATACAAGGGCTTGGGTTATATCAAAAGCAATTTGTGTATATAGATGATAAGGCTGTGCTTAGCAATGCATGGGCGGGAAAATTGTATACAAGGCATGCATTGCCTGCAGCGCGGATTTTTTGTGGCGATGGTAATTTTGCTTTTTTAGTATCAGATGGCAGGCAATTACAATGGATTACAGATTCCACGGTAAAATGGCAAACAAATGCAGAAGATACCGTGCTTGATATGCAGTATAGTAAAGTGCAAACAAGTTCTCTTCTGGTGCCAGAAGCATAACTGTTTTTTCTCCTGCCAATAATCATTTAAGCCAGTTGTATAAGGGAGATAGCCTTACATGTTTTGCCCTGGTAAAAGACGGTGCGCAACTTATAGTGGGTACACATGACGGTTATATAGTATTACAGGCAGATAATGGAGCTGCTATAGGCGGAGTTAACCGCAAACTGCCTGATACTGATCTTACTGCTATTGCTGAAATACAGGGTAAATGTTGGTTCGGTTCAAAGCATGGCGCTTTTATGCTGAAGGATGATAGCAGCTTTAATTATTATGCGTCAAAACGGTGGTTACCTTCAGATGAAATAAAACAAATAACAGCAGGCGATGATGGGAGTGTATTGATATTAACACAAGGCGGATTGGGGAAAATCTGTTTTAAAAAGATGACGCTTGGAAGATAAAGCCGCGTTTTATGATAAACAGGTAAGGTAAAGGCACATAATATATGGCTTATACTGCGATGTAACCTATGTAAAAAATGGTGATCTTTCTACGGCAGTGCTTGGTCCGCATGATAGCGACAATCTTTGGACGGCTATGTATCTTGGCAGCCAGTTATTCCGCTACCTGGTTACGCATAACCTGGAAGCAAAAGAAAATTGTATCGAAGCATTTGAAGCTATGGAACGCTTGTATACCATTAATGGCATACCTGGTTATTTTGGCCGGTCTTTTGAAAGGCATGGCATTGTTCCTTTTAAATCAGAATTCAGGGAATATCTGAAAGATTACTGGTATCCCGGATACCAACAATCAGTCAGCTGGAGGCAGGCAAACGATTCAGAATGGGACTGGCGGGGAGCATCAAGCAGTGATCAGGTAGTTGGGCAAATGTTCGCGCTGACGTTAATAGCGGAATATATGGACGATGAAGCCCTCCGTAAAAAAGCAATAAACCTGATGGACGGACTGATGTCTTATATAGTAGATAACAATCTTACCTTGATTGATGTTGATGGGCGTCCCACTTTATGGGGCATCTGGAATCCCTCGTATGTAAACCGTTTCCCCGAAAATGTAGGCGACCGCAAATTATACTCTTCCAATATCATTGCTTTTCTGCAAACGGTTTATCACTTTACAAAAAAAGAAAAATTTAAAAAAACCGCGGAAGATCTGTTGTATAAACAGGGGTACTTAAACAATCTTACACGTCCTTTTAAACAAACGGGTAAAGCGCCGGACAGCGCCGATGCATGGAGCAAAGCCATGTCGCACGGATGGAATCATTCAGACGATGAAATGTACTTTCTTGCCTATTGGGGATTGTACCCCTATGCTTTTAACGATACGTTGAAAAGCAGGTATAGAGAAGCTATGCAGGATCACTGGGAAACGGAGAGACCGGAAAAAGATGCCTTATGGAATTTTTGTTATGCCATCACGGGCCCACAGGATTTCGATTTAAATGAAAGTATTTGGTATTTAAAAGAAATGCCATTGGATATGACCGAATGGACTGTGCACAACAGTTCCAGGAGGGACATCACCTTTATTCCTGAAAACTTCAGGGGCGAGAATACTGCTAATGTACTTCCTCCCGACGAAAGACCTGAGCTTAAGCACAACCGCAACCTCTTTACGCTGAACCGCAATAGTAATGGCAATAGTGAATTAGGTGCCGGTGATACCTGGCTGCTTCCTTATTGGATGGGACGCTACCTTGGCGTTATCAGTAACGGTCACCAGTAACCGTTTTAGTAAATAATTATGATTTAATTTATACCATTGGCGAAATTTTACCGTTTCTTCACTCCCCGATTTTTCTGAATGGGTTTCTAAATGCCAATGCAGTTTCTATGAGATGTCAACGTAGGTACACATACCCTCTTGTACTATGCCTGTTATTACAGGCAGTGGTTGTGGCACAAACTGTAAACCCGCTCAATATCCGTTCTTTTAAGGCCGATGCCATCAACAGTAACCTGGTTCAGCTCAACTGGACTGTTTCATGCCATGCCGCAGATAGCGTACAGGTGGTAGTAGAGCGTTCGGCAGACGGCGTTTTCTACCAAACATTATTTACCATGATAGCTATAGCAGATAGCGCTTGCCAGTATACAGATAAACTGCCTTTATCTGATAGCGGTTATTACAGGTTAGTTTGTAGGAACATGGTTGAGAAACCTGTTTATTCTGCCGTACAAAAAATTAAATTGTTCTCCCGCCCTAAAATTGAAATCAATATAATGCCCAATCCCGTTTTTAATAATGCGTCGTTGATTATTAATAATGAGGAAACCGGAGATATTGTTTGCACCCTCTACGACTTAAGCGGTAAAAACATCCGCACTTACCAGTTTAAAAAAACGGGGCAATATGCGCAACATATATTAGATATGTACAGCGTGCCCAAAGGAGACTATATCTTAACTATAAGGGGTACCACCATTAATGAGTCTAAAAGAATTCTGAAACAGTAGAAGCACTTATCTTTGCGGCCGTATGATGAGCAAGAAGTCTTTGATTGCGGTATTATTGGCTGCTATTCTTCCTTTAACCTGCTATTTTATATTAAAATATGTTAGTGCTGATGCGGTAGTAATGCCCAAACGGTATTTCTATGATTCGGTACAAACGGTTACCAAATATGGAAAAACTACCGATGATACGATTTGGCACCAGGTAAAGAACTTTACACTTACCAACCAGTTAGGCAAAAAGGTATCGTTAAGCGATCTGAATGGAAAAATTATCATAGCGGATTTTTTCTTTACCTCATGCCCCAGCATTTGCCCTGCCTTAACACGTAATATGAAGCGCATCCAGGATGCCTTCAACAAAACAGATACGGTGGTTCGTTTTCTTTCTTTTAGTGTAGACCCTGTGCGTGACTCAGCCGAACGCCTGAAAAAATATTCTGATAAATTTGGTATTAACCCTGATACATGGTGGTTGCTTACCGGGCCTAAAGACGAGATATACGATATAGCCAAGAAGGAATTCAAGGCGAATATTGCTGATACCAACGTTGATACCAATTTTATACACACACAATATTTTTTCATGCTTGATAAAGATCGTGTGGTGCGGGGCTGGTATAATGGACTGGACAGTGTTCACCTTTCCAGGCTGGCAGATGATGTGGTATTGCTGATGCTGGAAAAAGACAGGAAGAAAAAGAAAAGTATATTTTCTGAATAGATCTTATATACCTAAACAAAAAGAATTTTAATATAATATAATCATGCTGCAGGCACAGATACAGAAAAATGATAAATCAGCCAGGTTGCTGATATGGGTAGTTTCGTTTGTTGTATTTGCAGCAGTAGTTATACTAAGCAGGGTAAAACTCAATATTGACCTGGGATTTGATGTGCATTTGTTTGCATTGTTCAATGCTATTGTGAACTCTATAGTTTCCATATTGCTTGTAGCTGGATTGCTGGCTGTTAAAAGCAAAAACTATCTCCTGCACAAACGTATTATGGTGTCAGCTTTGTTGTTGTCTGTTTTATTTTTAGTGTCCTATATATGTCATCATCTTTTTGCAGGCGAAACAAGATTTGGAGACGTTAATCATGATGGCTTGATAAGTGATGAAGAAAAAACTGCCGTAGGAAAGTGGCGAACATTTTATTACGTCATCCTCGGCACACATATACCGCTTGCGGGCATCATACTTCCTTTTATTTTATTTACTGCTTACAGAGGATTGATTGCAGAATGGCCACAACATAAAAAACTGGCAAGACTCACTTGGCCCATCTGGTTATATGTATCTGTAACCGGTGTGGTGGTTTATATAATGATCAGCCGCTATTACTAGCACATTTATCAGTTTCTCAAAACAATTACATTATCTCTGCGTTTTCTTCAAGAACATTAATTTTTTTTATAATTATTTAAACATAATACTCCGTTTTTAATACAAATCTTAAGCAGGAATGCGTATATTTGTTACAGTTAGTATTTCAAATTTTACAAAATTTAATCATGTTCAAATTAGCTTCAAAGATAAAAAGAGAGGTATCTTACCTCCTGCTTTTCAGCTTTTTGAATGTAATGACTTTTTTGCCCGGCAGTCATTTAGATCTGCAGCAAAGCAGCAATACCAACTCATTCGCATCATTAAATAATGGCGAAGAAATTAACCGGTCAACACTTCTCGAACTTGTTTTAGAAAACTTTGCAGGGCTGGAAGATTGCCTTCCGGAATCAGAAAAGCCAGACTTCAGCTACGACTACTTCAGCATTAAATTCAGATGCATCAGTGGCTTTTTGGTTGATTTCATAACTCCCGCACAGCAGGAAGAAGTCAGTAAGGTTCCGCTTATTGCAGCCGTTCAGGAATTTCCGGTTACCCAGCCAAAAGACTTACCCCTTCCACAGCATCATAATTTTATTTTCAGGCTTACTCCGTTTTGATTAAGTAAGGTGAACGATTGTATTCCATTCGCTTCATCCTACAGAAACTCACCTAAACATAAATAACTGATTGCTTGCGAACTTTTAAAAAGTATGCAGGCATTGTCATTTATTTTCTTTAATCAAAACAAAACAAACATGAAACAAGTTTTTTTACATATAATAATAGCAATTGTATTAGCAGGATGTTCGGCAAAAGGTAATGTAAACGATAACACAAATGTTCCGGAGTTACCGGTAATACTGGTAGCTGCAAAAGATACTTTACTGCAGCACGATTATGTAACCAGTATAGAAGCCATAAAAAATGTGGAAATAAGAACGAGAGTGCAGGGTTTTTTAAATAAAATATTTGTAGACGAAGGGCAGGAAGTTAAGAAAGGACAGCTCTTATTTCAATTGGATGACCAGGAATTTATGATTGCGCTGTCAAAGGCAAAAGCCAATGTAAGCAACGCGCAGGCTGAAGCTAAAACCGCGGAAGTAGAATTATCAAGAGTAAAAATTTTATTGTCTAAAAAGATAGTGGCTCCCACTGAACTGGATATGGTGGAAGCCAGGCTGAAAGCGGCTAACGCGAAGGTAGAAGAAGCGTTTTCTGAACAACGCAATGCGGAAACAAAATTATCCTATACGGCTATCCGTTCTCCATTTGATGGTATTATTGATCGTATTCCATTGAAAACAGGAAGCCTGGTAGATGAAGGTTCATTGCTCACTACTATATCTGATAACAAAGAGGTATATGCATACTTTACTATTTCTGAAAACGAATACCTGAGGTATAAAAAAGAAGACCAGCAGGCTAACGGCAATACCGTTAGCCTGATATTGGCAGACGGTACTACTTATAAAGAAGAAGGAAAAATTGAAACGGTAGATGGTGAATTCGATGAAACAACAGGTTCAATTGCTTTCAGGGCAAAATTTCCTAATCCTTCGAGATTATTGAGACACGGTGCCACAGGCAAAGTACGTTTAGTAGCGCCTGCAAAAGAAGCCATTTTGGTTCCGCAAAAATCTGTACTGGAAATACAGGACAAAGTATATGTATTTGTTGTAAGTAATGATAATTCTATAAAAATGAAAAGTGTTACGCCGCAAACGCGTCTCTCCAATGCTTATATTATTAAAGAAGGATTAAGCAGCGGCGATCGCATTATTTACGAAGGCGTACAAAACATTAAAGAGGGTGCAACTATTAAGCCGCTCCAGGTAAGCGACTGGCAGTTGTAAAACCTGCACTTTTTATTATCATTAAAACTGTCACGTAGTACACGTGCAACTGGTCATTATTACAACAATACAAGTATGATTGAAACTTTTATCAGGAGACCTATTTTGTCTCTTGTGATATCCCTTATTATAACCTTACTCGGTGTACTGGCGCTTTTTACGTTGCCCATTACACAGTTCCCCGATATTGTTCCTCCATCTGTTACGGTAACGGCAAGGTATACCGGTGCAAACGCGCAGGTGTGTACCGATGCTGTTGCTACGCCACTGGAAAGAGCTATTAATGGTGTGCCTGGCATGACGTATATGAATACTGTAACCAGTAACAACGGCATCACGCTTATTTCTATTTCTTTTAAAGTGGGCACAGATCCCGACCAGGCGGCGGTGAACGTGCAGAATCGTGTAACAACGGTGTTAGACGAACTACCCGAAGAAGTGATTAAAGCAGGTGTGGTTACAGAAAAGGAAGTAAACAGTATGCTGTTGTATCTGAACATTGTGAGTAAAGATCCTGCGATGGATGAGCAGTTTATTTTCAACTTTACCGATATTAATGTATTAAAAGAATTGAAGCGTATTGAAGGCGTTGGCTTTGCTGAAATTATGGGCGCGAAAGATTATGCCATGCGGGTTTGGTTAAAGCCCGACAGAATGCGTGCCTACAATGTGTCTGCTGACGAAATTATTACTGCGCTTCGCAATCAGAATGTAGAAGCAGCGCCGGGAAAAACGGGAGAGAGTTCAGGCAAAGCGAATAATGCGATTGAATATGTGTTAAGATATACAGGTAAATTTTCTGAGCCATCTCAGTATAAAAATATTGTATTAAGAGCGGAGGCAGACGGATCAATATTAAGGCTGAATGATGTGGCTGACGTGGAGTTTGGCGCGTTGAGTTATAGCATGGAATCAAAAACAGATGGTAAAGCTTCAGCTTCTATTATGATCAAGCAACGCCCGGGTTCTAATGCACAGGAGGTGATTGAAAACATTAAAACCCGTATGGCCGAAATTAAAACGGCTTCTTTCGTACCAGGCATGGATTACAATTTTGCTTATGATGTATCCCGTTTCCTGGATGCATCTATACACGAAGTATTAAGAACATTGATAGAAGCCTTTATACTTGTATTTATAGTTGTATTTATTTTTCTGCAGGATTTTAGATCAACTATTATACCTGCATTAGCTGTACCCGTGGCACTTATAGGAACATTGGCATTTATGCTGATGCTGGGTTTCTCCATTAACCTGCTTACATTATTTGCATTGGTGCTGGCTATTGGTATTGTGGTTGATAATGCCATTGTGGTGGTTGAGGCCGTGCACGTGAAAATGACAGAAGATCACATGGGCGCTATGGACGCCACCATTGCTGCTATGAAAGAGATAAGCGGTGCCATTATGGCCATTACGCTGGTGATGTCGGCGGTGTTTGTGCCCGTTGCTTTTTTATCAGGGCCAGTAGGTGTATTCTATCGCCAGTTTTCGTTAACGCTTGCCATCTCTATTGTAATCTCAGGTATAAACGCGCTAACGCTTACGCCTGCACTATGCGCGCTGATGCTTAAACATGCTGAACCATCTAAAAAGAAGAATTTATTACAACGCTTTTTTGGAGGGTTTAATAAAGCATATGATAATACACAAAACAGATACAAAGGTTTTGTTGGTCGTATAGCCGGAAGAAAACTAATTACACTGGCTATGCTGGCTGTGTTTTTTGTTGCTACCTGGGGAGTTGGCGCTATACTGCCATCTGGCTTTATACCTACAGAAGACCAGGGTGTAGTATATGTAAATGTAACAACACCGCCTGGCTCAACCGTAGAGCGTACCGCTGTGGTATTAGATGAAGTACAACGTATAGCTGAGAAAATTCAATCGGTAGATAATATTTCTACTTTGGCAGGATACAGTCTTGTTACAGAAGTTTCCGGAGCATCGTATGGTATGGGGATGATCAATATGAAAGCATGGGATGAAAGAAAAGAATCAGTAACTGATCTCATAGCTATACTACAAGAAAAAACAAAACACATTAAAGACGCGAATATTGAGTTTTTACCACCGCCAACAGTACCTGGCTTTGGTAACTCCAGCGGTTTTGAATTTCGCCTGCTCGATAAAACCGGAACCGGCAATCTTGCACAAACAGAAAAAGTAGCCAGAGATATAATTGCTGAAGTGGTATCAACAGGTGTAGTGAGTAACGCGTTTACCAGTTTTAATCCCAACTTTCCGCAGTACATGATTCATGTTGACCAGGACGTTGCTGCTAAAAAAGGGGTGACTATTGATAACGCCATGAATACATTACAAACCTTACTCGGTAGTTATTATGCTACCAACTTCATTCGGTTTGGACAGATGTATAAAGTAATGGTGCAGGCATCACCTCAATACAGGAGCAACCCGGAAGACATACTGAACCTGTATTTAAAGAATGATAAAGGAGAGATGGTGCCATTTTCTACATTCATAAAAATGGAGCGGGTATATGGGCCGGAACAATTGACAAGATACAATATGTACACTTCCGCATTGATTAACGGTGATGCGGCACCGGGTAAAAGCAGTGGCGATGCAATTGCGGCTGTGCAAAAGGCTGCGGCAAAAGTAATGCCACGGGGTTTTGGGTACGAATGGTCGGGCATGACGAGAGAACAGATATTATCCGGCAACCAGGCTATATACATTTTTATGTTGTGTCTGGTGTTTGTATACCTGATATTAGCCGCGCAATATGAAAGTTTTTTATTGCCGCTTGCGGTAATTCTTTCTTTACCAACGGGCATATTTGGTTCTTTTCTCGCATTAAAATTAGCAGGACTTGAAAATAATATTTACGCGCAGGTGGCGCTCGTAATGCTGATTGGGCTGTTAGGTAAAAACGCTATCCTTATTGTGGAGTTTGCCATACAGCGGCAAAAAATGGGCGTTACTGTTTTGAAGGCAGCTATTGAAGGAGCAGCGTCGAGGCTACGGCCAATATTAATGACATCATTTGCTTTCATCGCCGGTCTTATACCATTGTGTATCGCTTCAGGTGCCGGTGCGTTGGGCAACCGATCCATTGGTACTGCTGCGGCCGGAGGGATGTTTGTAGGAACATTGTTTGGTGTTATTCTTATCCCTGGCTTATATGTGTTGTTTGCTTCAATAGAAGAAAAGATGGGTGGTAAAAAGAAGATGAAGCTGAAAGTAGTTAATATGAAAGTTAAAGTTGATACTGCTGAAGTGTAGTATTTGAATGGATTTAAAAATTATTATTTGTCAGATTTTTTTTAGATCGTTTAAACATCTACGTAAATGGTTTTGCTCTCTCTCCGGGAGGAGAGGGTTGGGGTGAGGCGATCAATAAAATTTGAACAGCGTATTGCTATTTGTAGGACAATATTTAAAGAATTATCATTAGCATTTTATGAATCGGATTATAGTTTATTTATTTTTTTTCGTTTACAGCGTACCGTTATTTCAGGCTTGCGTGGCACCAAAACAAACGATTGTGCAGCAGCCGTTACCCCTACCGGAAAAATTTGAGGGAACAGCAGGTAATGCTGCTCAGGAAAATATTTCACCGGCACTTTTTTTTAAGGATGATGTATTAAAAGGTTTAATAGATACTGCCATCAGGAATAATCTTGATCTGCAGAATGCGCTACAGAATATTTTGATAGCAAGAGCAAATTTGCTTGCCGGTAAAGGAATGATGCTGCCAACGCTGGATGGGTTTGTTTCCGCAGCCGCTGATAAATACGGAAAGTATACCATGACGGGTGTTGGAAATTTTGATACCAATCTTTCGCAAAATATTAATGAAAAGCAGAAGGTGGGAACAAAGCCTACGCAAGATTACTATGTTGGGTTAAAAAGTAGCTGGGAGATTGATATGTGGGGAAAACTGGGTGCACGTAAAAAAGCGGCCGCTGCAAAATTGTTAGCTACCGAAAAAGGTAGGCAATGGGTAATAACTCAATTGGTAGTGGAAGTAGCTGCGTATTATTATGAGTTGCTTTCGCTTGACAGCAAACTGGAGATACTGCGGAAGAATATACAACTGCAGGAAAGAGGTGTTGAGATAGTGGAGGCACAAAAAGAAGGTGGTCGTGCTACTTCACTGGCAGTGCAGCAATTCAATGCTCAGTTACTGCAAACAAAAGGGCTGGAGTTGGTAACGGAACTCGACATTATCAAACTGGAAAATGAATTGAATGTATTACTTGGACGTTTCCCGTCTGCTATTCCAAGAGGAGCCGATATACATCAGCAGTTTATTCCACAAGAGGTAGAAGCCGGTATACCAACAGATTTATTGCTTAAGCGGCCAGACATACAGGAAGCGGAACTGTTATTAACAGCTTCCAAAGCCAATACAGAAGCAGCCAGGAAAGCCTTTTTTCCATCGCTTGTTTTGTCGCCCTATATCGCTTTTAATGCTTTCAAACTTCCACTGTTGTTTGCAAATGGTTCATTGGCTTACGGTATTATTGGTGGATTAACCCAACCTGTTTTTAACCGCTACCAGTTAAAAACTGATTTTGCAGTTGCTAATGCTGAACAGGTAATTGCGTTTAATAATTATCAAAAAAATGTATTGCAGGCCTACCAGGAAGTTTTAAGTAACCTTAAATCCATTGAGCAGTATAAAAAGATAATTGATGTAAATCGCAAAGAAGTAAGCACACTTACAGAGGCTGTTGCCACATCAAACGACCTGTATATGGGCGGCTACGCAAATTACCTAGAGGTGATTACCGCGCAAAAGGGAGTATTGGAAGCGGAATTAAACAGTACAATGTCTCAAAAGGAATTATTGCTATCTGTGTTGGGTTTATACAGATCACTCGGCGGCGGATGGTGATGTGTAGCCATCAGCTGTCAGCATTCAGCTAACAGTTTTAGGCTAAAAGTTCATCGCTCTTGGGTATTATCTTCCGTAACAATCCTTTTATTATTTACGACTTTGTGTGGTTTTCCTAAAGCTGTTTTCATGTCTCATCGGGACGTTTTATGGGTAGAAAAACAAATTGAGTTTACGTTCCGGAGGAACGTTTTGTGCGAACATATACAAAGCGTTCCTCTGGAACGCAAAAAGCTTTTTATGTAATGTTACCCATAAGATGTTCCCCTGGAACATAAGTCACTAAGCGAAACGGTACTGGTTGCCCCCCCACCATTCACAAGAATGATTACTTTTATGCTAATCTAACTATTCAACCGCATGATGTCGTTTGCTAATTTGTGGAGCTATTTGAAAGAAAGATTTCCAGTGGTGAATATGTTGCTTTTCGCTATTTTATTTCTTACGGTATACAGTGTTGCTTCATGTACTCGTCAGCCGTTCGGGGTTTCACCATTATTTATTTCCGGCGGTATTATAGCTACTATCTCTTTTTTCTTTCGCCTGCGGGTGTTTGATGAGATGAAGGATTTCGCTATTGATAAGATCAATCATCCCCAAAGAGTATTACAATCAGGCAGAATAACTATAACCCAACTACAATATACAGCCGCCATTCTTTTTTGTATGGAAGCTGCATGGACAATTACTGCCGGCGTACCCTGTATTATCTGCTGGTTTGCCGCTATTGCATATAGTTTATTAATGCGATATGAGTTTTTCATTCCGGTGTTACTAAAGAAGAGCCTCATGTGGTACGCGTTTACGCACATGCTGATTATGCCCTTCATTATTTGCTGGCTTTGGTGGGGATTGGTACAACAAAATGGATGGAATACTTATTTCTGGCTTTTATGTTTGTTGAGCATTGCCGGCGGTTTTTCTTTTGAGATCGCAAGAAAAATACATACGCCGGATGCAGAGAAAGCAACGATTGATTCTTATTCAAAGTCATTAGGTTTTAATACCTCTATTATATTGGCAAACCTTTTATTGGCTGGCGGAGTGATCACACAATTTTTTTTGCTCAACTATATCCGGGCACAGTATTGGGCATATATATTTATCGTTGCTCTTTTTCTCGCAACATTATTTTTTTACATAATTATTATAAAAAGCCCTAAAGAAAAAAAACTAAGGCATGCTGAAATATTAGTCTCTCTTTTTATGTTGGTAAGTTATGTGTCTGTTATCATTCAAATACTGGTATTGAAATGATCATTCATACTCCAACATATAATAATGTGCAGCAAACCGGTGGAAAGGCAAAAGGGCTTTATATGCTGCGAAGTGCAGGGTTTGCCGTTCCAGACTTTTTTGTAATCGCGGCTTCAACTTTTGATGATGTGGTTAACAACCCCAAAGAAGAAAATGTTGAAAGCGCACTCTTACATTTTGAATTAAGTACAAAAGATAAGGACATTATTGATGCTATTTTACAACAGTGGAATTTTCCGCGGGTAAAATTGATTGTTCGTTCTTCTGTTACTGATGAAGATGGGCAACACAATTCATTTGCGGGTATAATGGATTCTTACCTTAATATAGATTCGGTGCCTTTGCTTTTTGAAAAGATAAAAGCGGTGGCAGCAAGCGCATATAGTGTAAGGGCAGTGCATTACCGTAAAGAAAGAAATATACAACAGAAAGCAAGACCTGCGGTAATTGTGCAGGTGCAGGTAGCGGCAACAGTTAGTGGCGTTATGTTTTCAACATGGCCCCAATATCCACAGGAATTGGCAATACATGCAGTAAATGGCTTCGGTGAGCAATTGATGAATGGCGCTTTGCAGGCAGATGAATATTATTTTTTAAAAAAGAATGCCAACCTGAACAGGAAACGGAGACATGATGAAACAACTACGGAATCATTAAATGCAGCACAACTTAAGGCTTTATATAATGCAGCAACAAAGCTTGAGCAAATTTGCGGAGCACCGCAGGATATCGAGTTTGTATATAGTAATGATGATCTGTATATCGTTCAATGTCGCCCCATAACACAACCTATACCCGCCATAATAGTGTATGATAATTCTAATATACAGGAGAGCTATTGCGGCGTAACTACTCCGCTTACATTTTCCTTTGCACAAAAAGCTTATGCTACTGTATACAATCAGAGTATGGAGATCCTTCATCTTCCAGCAAACCAAATTGCCGCATTGCAGCCAGTGGTTAATAATCTGCTCGGGCTGCTGGAAGGTCGTATTTATTATAATATCAATAATTGGTATAAAGGGCTTCAATTGCTTCCTTCTTTCAGGCAGAATAAAGCCGATATGGAACGTATGATGGGAGTGCTGGAGCCTGTTGATTTTGTTGAAGATAGACAACGGAATTTTCTTCAGAAAATAAAACTGTTGCCACAACTGATGAGCAACCTGGTGTTTTTATTATCGGCTTTTCGTAAATTAAAAGTTAATGTTCCTGCTTTTCTTTCAAATTTCAGAAAGCATTATTCAGCATTTTATAGTAATGAACTGGTTAATAAAAACAACACAAAAGAACAGCGTTTAAATGAAAATATTCCTCAGCAATTGTTAAGTCAGTTGGAATGGCTTGATAAAAACCTTCTGAAGCATTGGACTACCCCTATAGTAAATGATTTTTATGTAATGATGAATAACGGTCGTGTTCAGCGGTTGTTGAACAAAACAGGGATGGAAGATGTGGATGCATTCATTAGTCACTATCTCTCCGGCAACCAGGATATTGCCAGCGCACAACCTGCTATAGCCATGCAGGTGTTGGCAACCCAGGCAGTAAAAGAGCCGCAGCTTAATAGTTTGATCTTGCTATTGCCGGCAGATATACACCAGCAGGTAGAAAAAAAATTTCCAAACTTTTTTTCTTCTATATTACAATATATTGAGCTATACGGAGATCGTACGATAGGAGAATTAAAACTGGAAACGATAACAATGCGTGAAGATCCCTTTGTGTTGTATAAATACCTGAAGAATATTGTTATTACTGCTAATACTGGTCATGCGGAAAAAACAGGTGTACTGCGTGCGGAAGCTCAAAAAAGATTAGATGATTTGCTGGATAAAAAACCGCGTCATTTTAAAAAGCGGGTGTACAGCAGCCTGGATAAATTGCAGAAAGGAATTCAATATCGCGAAGCTATGCGTCTGGAAAGAACCCGGATGTTCGGGATGTACCGACGTATTTTTTTGGCAGCAGGCAACTGGTTGTACTATTATGCTGTCTTGGAAAGCGAAAGAGACGTTTTTTACCTTGAGCTTAATGAATTGACAGATTTACTAGGCGGCCGGCACAGAAGCGATATTAAAGATGTTATTGCCTCCCGAAAGAAGACCTTTGCCGGCCATGAGCTAATTGAAATGCCTTCGCGGTTGGAAGTGCCTTCGCCTCCAAAAGCAATGCAACATGATGATGAATTGCAAAAAGAATATACTTTGAAGGGCACTGGCTGTGTACCTGGCATTGTAACAGGTGAAGCTATAGTAGTAAATAATACATTTGGCGACCTTGAAGTTCATGGCAAAATTATTGTAGCTGAAAGAACGGATCCTGGTTGGGCTGTATTGTTTCCCTCGTGTAAAGCTGTACTGATTAGTAAAGGTTCTTCCTTATCTCATTCAGTGATCCTGCTTCGAGAATTTGGTATTCCTGCAATTATTAATATTCCTAACCTTATGAAACGTATTCATACAGGTATGCAAATAACTATAGATGGCACCACCGGCGAAATAAATATCATATCCCATGAGAAAAGTTGAGAAAATAATATATAGCGGAGTGTTACCGGAAAGTTTTTTTTCCATTCCAAAATATGTTTATGCAACGCTGCCATTTAAGCCAGATGAAAATATGGCTACTGTGCATGAACTATTTTTAACTGAATATGCAGATAAGGATATTATTCTTTATACCGATCACGAAAATATAAGATTAACGGGCATTTTCGATTCAAAAACAGATGAGGCTTGTTTTGGTTTTTGGGAAACAACAAATGACGAAATCCTGAACCATGAAGCATTTGAACTTTTATACAACGATACTAGAGAGAGAGGGATCAAAAAGCTTACAGGTCCCATCAATTTTAACACCTTTAACAGCTACCGCCTGCGCACGGGAAAAGTTCCTGCCTGGAATCAATTTGATAAAGAACCGGTTAACCCCTTATATTATGTAGACTTGCTAAAGGCGATGGGCTTTGATGAAATTTATACTTACGAAAGCCGCATGGTGCATATAGAGCATATTCCCGATGTGTATAAAGACAAGAAGATGTTACTGGAAGGAATCAGCAAGCTACCTTATGAAATAGTGCCGTTAAACGAACAGGTATGGAAGCAATATGAGGATGATATTTATGCTTTGGTGCTGAATGTTTTTGCGCAAAATCCCGCTTTTAGAATGATTGGTAAAACGGCTTTCTTAAAAATGTATAACAGCAGGTATGCAAAGGGGTTATGTCCATATTCTTCTGTACTTTTTTTTGATAGAAGTATAAACAAACCAGTGGCGATGAGTTTTTGTCACCCTAATTATGCGGGCTTGCAATTGCCATCGGGTACTTACCCAGACTTTGAAAGAGACTACCAAAAACTTGAACATAAGGTTTTATTGGCTAAAACAATCGGCGTGCACCCAGCTTACCGGCAACAGGGTTTAATGAACTACCTGGGTGCATATGGCATGCTTTCTTTTCAACAATATTATAATGAAGTATTGTTTTGTTTAATGCGGGCTGGTAATCCTTCTTTGCAGTTTACTAACGGACTTCCATATGAGTCGGCTGGTTACGCACTGTATCAAAAAAGCTTTTAACCACCCGCTCCATAAATGGATATGGGCTTACTTTATGTGCCATCATGTATAATCCAACACGCAATATGCCGAAGTCATTAGCGGCTAATATAAAATCAGCATAAAACATTTCTTTGTCAGTATACTTGCCTGTCAGTGCATGTAAAGCCTGCCGATAATATTCTACATATTCTCTTCTCAGGTGATAACGATCTTCATCCAATACAAAACATAATAGTTCAGCCACATCATATTGCGGTATATGAAAAGTAGCTAACTCCCAATCATATAAACAAAGCGTTTGCCCATTACCTGTATTTTTAAAACAGGCATTCCTGGGATTGCAATCATTATGTACCAAAGCCTTCGGTAGGTTTTCAAGCCTTTGCCAATAATGAGGTATGGCATTTATTATCTGTTTGCCGGCAGCTACATTTTCAACTGTATATAATGCAGGAAAATAATGAGCGGCATTTTCCATTAAAGCATGCAATGCTGGCATCAATTGTACCATCAGGTCCAGGGTTGGACTGTTGTTAAAAAATGTTTTATCAACCAGGTTGTTTTTATTTAAGGTTGATGCATGCCATTCAGCCAGTTGGCTTAACATTATACGGATATACTTATCTGTCCATAATGCTGGCTGCATGGTGCTATTGAGTAGTACTACATCTTCAAGATATTCCATCAATATGGCATACACGTTTTCCTTCTCATTCAGCATTGTTCCGTAAATTACAGGTGCTATTGCTGGTTGTAGCTTTGTATAGATTTCCTGCTCCCGCTGATGTGTTTGCTGGAAGCCGGTGAGTGATTTGTATGCTTCATATACATTGTTAAGCTTTTCACCACAAGCCACAGACAAACTATTGACGAGGTTCACCATTGTGTCTCCATGAGGTTTCACCTTTAGTACCATTTTATTGTTTCGCTGCATGCCGTCCTCTATGTAATTTACTTCTAATCCAAAATGTCCGAATGGATTTTGTTTGTCCGCCTCTGCCAGCGCCATTAATATACTTGCCGAGTTATCTATAGCAAAAGCGTTAATTTTTTTTACTTTGATATTTTTGCCTGGAGAAAAATTACGCATCATTATTTCAACAGATGCAGCGCTGGTTATATTTTGTAAGGTGATTTTATAATCCATAAACAAGCAATCAATTATTAATCTGAACTATGATTTTGAACAACTACGGTATTGTTGAAATAAAAGCAGCGGGTTGGTTCATTAAGTACATTATAAAAGCTAATGTTCTTTTGTTGTGCGCATGGCTCCTGGTTTTGTAACAAATTCCAATACAGCAGCTTCAATTTTCTTTTGTCAGTATAGAGCGATGATAATGCTTCTTTAAAATCAGCGTGGCTGATGTATTCAAAAATATTTGATAAGGATGCTTTGCTGATATGTTCACCATTAAATCCTAAATACTCTACAGCTTCACCGGTAACGCATTTTACTTTATGTACTTGTTGCTTAAGCATAGTGAAATGTTCAGGCTGATAGCACGGTGGTAAAATATGGGCCGGAATATTTTCCGGGCCGAAGAAGAAAAACCATAGATAGAAATTATTTTTAGCGAGATGTGTTGAAACAAAATCATTCAATCTTCCTAAGAAAGTGGTGCCCCCTTTTTGTTCCGCATAAGTAAACAATCTCGGGTCTCTCCCTTTACCCAGGTTTTCATCAGCAAAATATGTTGTAAAGCTGTCAACAAATGTATTATCATACAAAAGATATGCACTGTAATAAGCATCCTGTGATGCTACATCATCAAAATCAAAAAGCATTTTTATTTTTTCCTGAACGGTTTTGGGAAGTGTACTGAAATATGCGGTTATGTACTTTTCAAGTTTCCCCAATGTGATCAGCCCGGAGCTTTCAGCTATAATATCCTGCCAATAATGTGCAATATCCTGTGGAAGCGTTTTATTGATACGCTTCCAGGCTTCTGCTACAGCTTCTTTTCCGGCAAAACCCATAATTCCACGCCATGTATCATAGTCATGATATTCGATAACATGCAGCTTTAAATGCAACAGGTTATTTTGAACCGGGTTAAGATCAATGGCTGTAATACTTGCAGGGCTTTTAAGTAAGGCGTTTAATACATTGCATCCTGCAGATGTAATAATGGCAATATTATCCTCTGGCTGTATATTAAGGTTGTTGTAGAAGGTTTGCCAGTCTTCCCATACAAGCGAATAGCGGATCGTATCTAACTCAAGGTTGGCGAAAATTGATTTCATGTCAGCTTAATAATTCATACCTGATCTTTGAATGATGCCGTTTATCTAACGGCAATTGATTGCGAAATATAATACCATTAATTTTTATTTTCTTAAACTGCGTGTATAATATTTGCTTAATACTTTTTTCATCTGCGGTTCCCTGTATAAATAATGTAAATCCATCATCATCAGAACGTGCAGCGGCATTTTCAACAAGCGGCATGTGTACAAGACAATGTTCTACCTGGTAGTGTTGCACTCCGTCATGTATTTTTTCATTTCCTTTTCTACCGGTCAACCATAGTTGCTTTTCATTTAGGTAACCAAAGTCTCCTGTGTGCAGCCACTCATCCGGCGATGCTACGGCTACGTGTGCGCCTCTTACAACTATTTCTCCAACGGATACACATTTACCGTTTGATAAAAGTATATCGCCAGTTACGTTTATTTTCATTTCCAGGTTGGCATATACTTCGCCTACACAATAACCATCAACGGGCATGCACATGGTGGCATCCCATTTTCTAACGGCAATGGGTTCTGCTTCTGAAGAGCCATAAATAACATAGAATATGGCTGCGGGAAAATAACGTTCCAACGCTGGTATGATATATTCGGGTACGGGAGATCCACCAATTCCTATAGCCCGTACAGCGGGAAATGTAGTTGGATGTTGTTTCAGATGTTCTAAAAGTTGCCTGCAATAAAAAACATTTCCTGTGATCGTTTGTATATTGTCCTTTTGTATCTGTAGTAGTATTTTTTCGGGCTGCATTTTTGTTATATCAAATCCTGGTATATATGGTACTACGCTTTTAACACCGCATGCAAGATTGTGCAATATGATATTAGGGAAGAGTGGAAAATCTATCTGCCCTTGTTGCGGAGGAAAAATTTCTTTTAGCGCGGTATGTTGTGCAAATAAAAATTATGGACGGACGAAGGATGGTTTTAGGTACACCTGTTGAACCTGAACTGTGAGTTATCAATCCACCTTCTCCAGCAATAGAGTCATCGTCTATATTATTAAATTGTTTGTTGTTATTAACCTTTAGCATTATATCTGAAAGAATAACAAATCTTAAACCAAGTATCAATGCGAGTATTCTCATGCCAACACCAGGTTTTCGCTGTAATATTACCGTTTTTATTTTCTGTTGCTTTACAATACGGAAGATGGTTTTAGTGCCTGATTGAGCTGGTGGTAAAACTGCTGTTCCACTTAAACGCATAACAGATGCAATAGCCGCTACTACTTCAGGTGATGGGGCAGCGGCTATTAATACCGGATAACCTTTTTTAAAGTTTTTGTGTTGTATTTTATTGCAGTACCACTCAATCTGTTGCAATAGTGTACTACTGTCAATTTCCCGCGAAGCAGCGCAGTCACTTTCCGGCCAAACCAAACAGATGTTTGATGAATGTTTAATGAGTTGTTGATGAATTTCACCATATAATGTTCCGCGCATTATGGGAAATTACAACTTACTTTAATTTCAGGATGGTTTATCTAAAACACTGAAGTGTGGTTACCAAATAAAAGTAGCCACTGCGCCTCCATCAAGCGTAACTACCGCCCATTTATTATTGTACTTTATATTGACGGTTTTTGAAGTGCTGTCATCGTTTTCTACTATTAATACTTTTTTACCGGTCGGCGTTTTGAACGCCACATTATTCAGGTTGCCGCTTACAGCACTTTCAATTCTTACAGAACCTGCAGGTACAAATTTAGATGCATGGGCGATAATATAATAGGCTACATCTCTTGTATAGGCATTAGTATTATCAATAGTAATAGCTCCTTTGCAGGTAGTACAGCCGCCATCTGTGTGTGGACCGAAAGTGGCGTCATTAGCCAGATTCCATTCGAGTGCATTGCGGCTCCAGTTGCGCATCGAACCAATAATTACATTTTTTAAATGCCATTTTAAATCTCCTCCAAAATTTCCATCTGTTGGTGTATACTGTTCAGTAAAATAAAGCGCTTTATCGGGATGCGCAGTTTTTACTACAGATAATGCACTGATATCACCCGCATATAAATGAAAAGCCGAGCCGTCAATAAAGGGTTTCGCAACCGCATCATTTAAAATGGAAATTGGATAATCCGGCTTATCACAGTTGTGATCGTAAATAATAATTTTTGTTTTGATGTTTGCCTTTTGAAAAGCAGGTCCTAAATGACTTTTTATAAAATCAGCCTGTTGAGGTGCGGTCATTAACAAGCTGGGATTATTACCCGGATGCAATGGCTCATTTTGAGGTGTGATAGCATCAATAGTTATGCCCTGCGCCTTCATTGCCTGTATATATTTTACAAAGTATTGTGCATATACTTTATAATACTTTGATTGCAGGCTGCCTCCTGTAAAACTGTTATTGTCTTTCATCCATACCGGCGGCGACCATGGTGTAGCAATAATTTTTATTGCAGGATTAATGGCTATTATTTCTTTTAGCAAGGGAATGGTATTAACAGAATCCTGCGCGAAACTAAAACGTGCAAGTGCTGTATCGGTTTGTCCGGTTGCTACATCATCATAACTGAATGGTGCAGCATTGAGATCAGATGCACCAATACTCACACGCAGGTAACTTACTTTTATAGAGGTTTCTGAAGCCCCGAATAGTTCTTGTAGCAGCGCTTGTTTTTTGCCGG
>JBGALP010000043.1:0-27611 GCA_044223805.1 Agriterribacter sp. | reverse complement strand
CTATAGTCTCACCGTCTTTAAGAAGTTTTCTCCGGGCGTTAAACTTAAAACTTCCATCAGGAAAGAAATTTAAAAGTGCTTTTTGAATTGTAACCCAATTCAAAGTGGAACAAAAAAATAAAATGACCATTCATCATCATATAGAACCATACATAGTATTATGCATTGCATAGTAGTTGTTAAAAGATATATCTTTGTATGGTAAACATGATGATAATTAAAATAACCTTTAAATACAGGAATATGAAACAGTTGAACAAAGTGGCTTCAGAGGCAGGAACCCCTAGAAAAACAAACAGAATCAGCAAATCTGCCTCAATATTGCTGATAGCAATGGCAGGATTTGGTACAATGTCTTTTACACAGGATGATACATCTGTGAACAGTATTGATACTAACCTTAATGTAAAGAAAGAAAAAAGTGTTGAATCAACATCTACAACATACATATATGATGCATGTTGTGGTGTGCAGGTTGGAAAACCAGGAGATGATACCAAAAACGCTTTCTATATAAGCTTGCCTAAGGCGCAATCATTTGTAAAGGCTGACAGAGAAACTGCCCAGAAATTTATGGCAGAAGCTAAAGCCAGAAGAACTTGGAGTATAGATGTTGCTGAAGTAAGCGTTAAAGCTGACAAAGAAATGAGCTTTAACTTTAAAGTAAGCAATATGTATCCAGGCACAACAGCCGCTGCAAACGCTGATCAACAAATGATCAATCATTTTACAAATGATGAAGTGTTGAAATCTTTAACATTCGATGGTAACAGTGCACAGGTTGCAGACATGGAAATGGTTAACCTCTTTGTTGTGGAAAACCTTTCTATTAAAAACATCAGGCCTTCAATTGAGTTGATAGCTAAAGCCGACGCGGAAGTTACACGCTCATTTGAAAAAGCTAATCTTTCAATCAGCCTGCCTTCAAATATAGCTGCGCATAAAGCTGATGTAGAAATGATTCAGAAATACCAGGCAGAAGTTAAATTAGCAAACACAGTTGTTGCTAAATAAATAACGGAGATATTTTTTAGTGTTAGTTATGGTTTTGATTTGAAAAAGCCGGTAGTGTATACCGGTTTTTTTATTGTGGATACTTTTTCGTCTCATGCACTTTTTCTTACCAGCCACTTCCACATTTCTTTCCATGTAATTTTTTTGCCGTACAACAGTATGCCTGTTCTGTATATTTTAGCAGTGAGCCAGGTAAAAAACAAAAAGCCTGCAACAAGCAAGGCCATTGAGATAGCTAATTGCCACCAGGGTACACCGTATGTTACTCTTCCCATCATTACAATAGGGGAAGTAAGTGGGAACATGCTTCCAAATAAAGCCAGTCCACTGTCTGGATCATTAATTGCCTTTGTCATAATTACAAAACCCAATATTAGAGGCATCATTACAGGAAAAACCAATTGTTGTGCTTCCTGCTGATCTTCACTCACCACGCTTCCTATAGCTGCAAATAATGCTGCATACAACAAGTAACCTCCCAGGAAATAAAAAATAAAACAAAACAGAATTTTAGCGATAGGCAAAGAATGTAAGCCCTGCATTATCGTAAACATTTTACTGGGGTTAGCTTGTTGCAAAGCCGGGTTTGCCAAAACAGGATTGGAGAGCTGATTAAAGAAATCAGGAAATATAAAGGGAATGATGAGTTGGAGAATTGACATCAATACAATCCAAATAGCAAATTGGGTTAAACCAACTGCGCCTATTCCCACTATTTTGCCCATCATCAGTTGAAATGGTTTGGCGGAACTAACTATTACTTCAGCAATCCGGTTTGTTTTTTCCTCCATAACGCCACGCATTACCATGGTGCCGTATATAAGCAATATCATGTAAATTAGAATCCCTGCAATAAATGAAACTGCGTATGCAACACCGGCTACGCTCTTCTGTTCGCCTTTTGCAGAATCAATCGTGTTTTCTATCTCGACGTCAGCTTTTATGTTCTTATAAATTTCAGGATCAATTTTAGCGTCAGCCAGTCTCTTTTTTTCGATAGCAGTATTTATCTTTCTTTCTAATGCTGATTTAGCAAATAGGTTTACTGCAGCCTGGCTGTGTAATTTTATCTGATCTGTATTTTTATCAGCTGTTGGAGGGATATACAAAAAAAGAGAGTAACCTTGGTCCCTGTATTTGTTTTTGAAGGATTGTTCATTTTCATTATGAATGAAAGTAAATGTGCTTTTTTCGTTCTTGCCCGATTCAATATTGCCATTAAACAAATTAGCTTCGTCAATAATAGCTATTCTTTGTGTATTACTTTCACCGCTAATAGAAACAGCTATTATGACAGCGTAGAAACCTATTATTACTATAGGCACTATGAGCGTAGTTAGTAAAAAAGATTTTCTTTTTACTCTTGTCATATATTCCCGCTCTATAATCAACCATATTTTATTCATACAAACTTCTTATTAATATAAAACTATGCGTCAATAGTGTTAAACTGTCTTGCCATGGGAGTGCCCTCCACTAATTTTATAAATATATCGTTTAGTGAAGGAAGCATTTCATTAAAGGAAATAATTTCATGCCCCTGCGCAATCAGGTGTTGTAAAACGTCGTGCGGTTTGTATCCATCCTTTATTTTTAAAAAAGTAGTTTCATCCTTTGCGCCAGAAACTTCAAAAACCGGATTGCCATTTATCTCTCCAGGTTCTTTTTCAAAGGCCACTTTAAAAATATGTTCTTTAAAATCCTGCTTTACTTTTTTTACAGTACCATCTAAAATTTTATGCCCTTTATTAATAAGGATAATATGGTCGCAGATTTCTTCCACCTGTTCCATACGGTGTGTGCTGAAAATAATGGTACTGCCATTTTTTGCCAAACGGAATATTTCATCTTTAATAAGATTGGCATTAACCGGGTCAAGTCCACTGAATGGTTCGTCAAGTATAATAAGGTTAGGTTCGTGCAATACTGTGGTAACAAATTGTAATTTCTGGCTCATACCCTTACTCAGGTCCTGTACTTTTTTGTTCCACCACGTTTCCATTTCCATACGCTGGAACCAGAATTTTATTTTTTCCATGGCTCTGCTTTGCTTAAGCCTTTAAGTCTTGCGAGGTAAAGCGCCTGGTCTCCAATGTTCATCTTCTTGTATAAGCCTCTTTCTTCAGGCATATAACCAATGCGGATGATATCATTAACAGGATCGAATTTTCTTCCTTCAAACATAATGGAACCTTCATCCTGAAAAAAAATACCTGTTATCATTCTCAATAAAGTGGTTTTACCTGCGCCGTTCGGCCCAAGCATACCAAATATTGATCCCTGCGCTATAGTAAAACTCACATCGTCTACTGCTTTTTGCGTAGCGAAGTATTTTTTCAGGTGATTAACCTCAAGGATGTGCTGCATAAATTATTGGTTGCTCAAAAATGTTGTTTGTTACAAAAAGGCAGGATTAGACAAAAGTTTTGTGAAAGTAAAACTTTTGACACAATAAAAATCAGTATACATACACACATAACATTGAACTTTCAGTACATTAAACAGCCCGGCTATTTTTTATTAATGAGGTGTAAGCGTGTTTTGTATTATTGAGGCTACCCGTTCTCCATCCATTGCCGCGCTTACAATACCGCCGGCATAACCGGCTCCTTCTCCACAAGGGTATAAATTAGTGATTTGTGGGTGAGAAAGTGTGATATCGTTTCTGGGTATACGAACAGGAGAGGAAGTGCGGCTTTCTGTTGCTACCACAATGGCGTCATTTGTATAATACCCTTTCATTTTTTTTCCAAATGCTTTAAAACCTTCACTGAGGGTAGTATAGATGAACGATGGTAACACTTCATGAAGCAAGGTAGCATGTACGCCGGGATGATAAGAACATTGTGGTAATGTGGCTGACTGTTTTCTTTCCACAAAATCAACCATTCGCTGGGCGGGAGCTATAAATTTATCGCCACCGGCAACAAAAGTTTTTTGTTCAATGCTTTGTTGAAAATACATGGCGGCTAATGCACCCGATGTTTTGAATGCCTGTACATCTTTTTCTTCAACCGTAACTACCATGCCGCTGTTAGCATAAGGGTTATTTCTTTTAGAAGGGCTCCAGCCATTTACAACCAGTTCGCCTGCATTGGTAGCAGCGGGTGCGATTATGCCTCCAGGGCACATACAGAATGAGAATACGCCACGCTGCTGTACCTGTTCAACCAAACTATAAGAAGCAGGTGGTAATGTTGCGGTATGGTGATGGTATTGAATTGTATTTATTAAAGCTTGCGGATGCTCAATGCGTACACCTAAGGCAAATGGCTTTAGCTCAATGGCAATCTTTTTTTGATGGAGTAATATAAAAATATCTCTTGCGGAGTGACCGGTTGCCAGTATAACAGCATCTCCATTAAAAATATTTCCATCGGCAGTTGTTACCCCTTCAATTGTATTTTTTTCAATAATGAAATCAGTGACTTTTTTTTCAAAAAGAAATATTCCTCCACACTCCTCAATGGTTTGCCGCATAGCTGATATAATGTGTGGTAATTTGTTGGTACCTATATGCGGGTGTGCGTCGTACAAAATATTTTCAGGAGCGCCAAAATGTACAAACAGGTTTAGTATGCGGTTGATATCACCACGTTTGTTGCTGCGTGTATATAATTTCCCATCACTGTAGGTACCGGCTCCCCCTTCACCAAAACAATAATTACTCTCTGGATTTATTATTCCTTCTTTATTAAGTATGGCAAGATCCCTTCTGCGGGCTTTTACGTCTTTACCCCGTTCTAAAATAATGGGCTGTATGCCGTTTTCTAAAAGATGTAATGCGGCAAACAAACCTGCCGGACCGGCACCTATAATAATCACTCTTTTGAGTGATGCACGCACATCTTTAAAATGGAACTCCTGGATAGTTCTTTTACGGAAAGGTTCATTAATAAAAGCCTGAACGGAAAGATTAAACCATACCTGCCTTCCACGCGCATCAATTGATTTTTTCAGAATAAAAAAACCTGAAACCAATGAGGGCGAAATGCCTTCACTGGCGGCAATATAATTTTTTATGATGGATTCGTCATCAGCTTCAGAAGGCAAAAGTCTTAATGCAATTTTTTTCTGCATAATATGAGGTTAGGTTTTTATCCTAAAACTCTGTTTGAGAAACCGTTGTTCAATCTGTATTAAAACGGAAGATCGTCTGCGCCGGAAGGAATGTCTGCAGGTGTAAAGTCTGCATTATTATTATATTGTGCCGGAGCTTCTGATTGCAGATTAACAGATTCCATTCTCCAGGCATCAAGATTAGTAATATAATTTACCTGTCCGTTCTTTTCCCATTTGGTTCCTTTTATATTAAAATGAACTTTTACGGTTTCACCAATTGTAAAGCGATCGGGCATGGAAGTTTTATCCTGTACGCATTGAAACTTGGCGTAGTTAGTAATCATTCTGCCACCTATATCTTCAGATTTTTCAATAACAAACTCCCGGGTTTTAAATGTTGCGGTACGTTGTACGGGTTCAAATTTGGCGATTAATTTGCCGGTTAATTCGTAGCTCATTGTAAATAATTAAGCGGCAAATGTAGTGGTATTAATCTGTGATTTTTTTTGAAATTTTATTTTTATGTTGGTTAAAAAAATATTACCTTCCTGTTAGGTAATTGTAAAGCTGTACAAATGAAAAATATAGTCCGTAACAGATGATATTCTTCGTTTTTGCAACTCCCTTCCGAATATCTGTCAACCTTAATTTGTGAATTATATATGTTGCTGCAAAAAAATGATGCAGAAAAAACGGTATAGTTTTTTGCTATACTGAATAAAAATATTTGCAATAACCTTTGGAAAATATTTATGAACTTATCCAGGCTTTTTTTATTAACAGGTAATTATACATTTCGTAAAGGAACTACTCAAGTCGGGCTTTTCAAACAATTTTTTCTACAAGGAATAACTATCTATTGTACGTACAATTACGATTGGAAAAAAATAAAAAAAGTATTTTTTTTTGTGGATGTGTAGACTGGTGTTATTGAGAAAAAATCAAAGGAATAAAAAATTTTTTTTTCAACAGGAAATGTTGATATTCGCCGCCCTGTCCTACTTTTTTTTACCTGATTAGTAAAAGAAAGATGCAAAAAAATTCGAACTAATAATCTTAACTCAACATATAAAATTGCTTTACCAATAATGGATAAAACTTACGAAAAAGTATGGAATAATTGTCTGGGTATTATAAAAGATATTGTAGAGTGGCAGCATTTCAAAACATGGTTCGAACCTATTAAACCCGTAGCGCTAACTGAAAAGATTTTAACAATCCAGGTACCTAGTCAATTTTTTTACGAATACTTAGAAGAGCATTACGTAAATTTATTAGCAAAGACTTTGAAGAGAGAATTAGGTAAAGAGGCAAGATTGGAATATCGAATTATGGTTGATAGTGGCAACGAGAAAAATAAGCCATTAACCATGGATGTATCAGGACATGGTTTTAAAACTTATTCAAATAACGAAATGGACTTTCCTTTAGTTATAAACAATCCGGTAAAAAATCCCTTTGTAATTCCGGGGTTAAAAAAGATGCAGATTGATCCGCAGCTTAACCCTGTATATTCATTCGATTCTTTTATTGAAGGTGATTGTAACCGTGTTGCCCGCAGAGCAGGTAAAACAGTAGCAGAAAAACCCGGGTCTACTTCATTTAATCCATTGGTTGTATATGGCGGCGTAGGATTGGGCAAAACCCACCTGGTGCAAGCCATAGGAAACGAAGTAAAGCGTTTAAACCCCAATAAGGTTGTATTATATGTAAGCTCTGAAAAATTTATAAACCAGTTTCAGGATCATAGCCGCAATAACGCTATCAACGATTTCATTCATTTTTACCAGATGATTGACGTGTTGATTGTAGATGATGTGCAATTTTTTAACCGGGCTGAGAAATCCCAGGATGCATTGTTCGCTATTTTCAATCACCTGCATCAAAGTGGCAAACAATTAATTCTTACATCAGATAAATCGCCCAAAGATCTTGAAGGTGTACAGGAAAGATTGTTGAGCCGGTTTCGCTGGGGATTGAGTGCAGACATGCAATTGCCCGATTACGAAACCCGCATGGATATACTGGAGCGGAAGATGAAAAACGATGGTTTGGATATGCCAAAAGATGTAATAAAATACATCGCTTACAACATACAAAGCAACGTAAGAGAGCTGGAAGGCGCATTGATATCCCTTTTGGCACAATCTTCGCTCAACAAAAGGGAAATTGATCTTGAATTGGCAAAAAAAGTATTACGTAATTTCGTAAAAACTTCTTCAAAAGAGATTACTATCGAAACTATTCAGAAAATGGTTTGCGATTATTTTAATCTTCCTTATGAACGTCTTTTACAAAAAACCCGCAAAAGGGAAATTGTGCAGGCGCGCCAGATTACAATGTATCTTGCTAAACAATTCACCAAAAATTCTTTGAAAACAATAGGAGAGCACTTTGGTGGAAGAGATCATACTACGGTTATTCATTCCTGTCAGACGGTAAAAGATCTGATGGATACGGATGGCCTGTTCAGAGAAAGTGTGGTTGATTTGCAACAGAAGGTACAACTTGCTGCTATGTAATTAAAAATATTAAAAGTGAAAGCTCCCGTAAAAAGGGGGCTTTTTTTATTTTAAGCAATTAAAGGCAGGAAAATGATCATTAATAGAATTGCGATTATAAAAGGAAAAGTGCAGGGCGTTTTTTTTAGAGGCAGCACACAGGAACAGGCAGCAGCGTTAGGTGTGAATGGAGAAGTGTGGAATATGCCTGATGGCTCTGTTTGTTTGATTGCTGAAGGAGAGGAGGAAAAAGTAACAGCGTTATTAAACTGGTGTTATGGTGGACCGCCGAGAGCTGAAGTGAAAGAGATAATAGTAAAAGAAGGTAAGGTTGAAGGCTATAAAAAATTTATAATAAAGCGTTTGTAATTATTTGGGTTTTCTGATGATTCACCCTATT
Source organism: Agriterribacter sp. (assembly GCA_044223805.1). GTDB lineage: Bacteria > Bacteroidota > Bacteroidia > Chitinophagales > Chitinophagaceae > Agriterribacter. Next base: position 19,634 of record JBGALP010000043.1, on the reverse strand, counting down.
TTTGCCGTCCTTTCAGCAAAACAAACGGTGAGGTGGATGAGTGGCTGAAATCAGTAGTTTGCTAAACTGCCGTACGGGTAACTCTGTACCGCGGGTTCGAATCCCGCCCTCACCGCAACCTTCGGATCAACTTAGGTAAAATTAGTCACAAAAGCCTGCAAAATCAATTGCAGGCTTTTTGCTTTCAAACCATTGCACAAAATTCTTCTTGTTAATTTTTATTACAGTGAACAAGCGCCGGCTTGACTGATTTTTTACTTGTGCTCATTCGAAGTGAGATTTGCGCGAAGTTAAATGTTGATCCAACTAAGTGTATGCCAATGCCTGGCGTTTGAAATTAATTCGAACGCTTAGCAGAATAAGTCATTATCATCCCGGCAAGTTGTCAAAATTTCATAATCATCAGTTTTGTGTGATGACATCTTTTCAAAAATTCTGTCAAAATGTTTTTTGCATTTAGCCTCTCAGGGAGTTGGCACAACGGTTGAAAGGAAATTTTTTGAGATGTCGCCACAGAACTCAATGTAATAGCTAATGAAAAAGTAAAACAATTATTTATTATAAAAATAAAATCAACTGTCATGAAAACAGTAATCGCAAAGTTCAATAGCCATTTATTGAAACCCATTAAAGCGTGGCTGAAGAAATTCTGGGACAAGGGAGATGATAACGACCCTTATCACAACAACCCTTGCGTTATTCTGTAAACAGTTCTATTGTTGAAGCGTTTTATTTATAATAAAAGCGATATTCATCCCTTTTTAAAAGAGGAAGAATATAACAAACATTATTAAAAAAGAAGAAATCAGCGGCTTGTAAATGCTGGAACTATGTGAACCAGGTGTTCCAGGACACTCTTCCTTTTTGCGATGATTCTTTCCGGGCTTAATTGCCAAAACATCTCCCCAGGCTGGAGGGCTTCGCCACAAAAAATGATTTGCACACATTAAATGACAAAAAGTGAATGCACAACATTGGCTTGGCAATGTGGCGGCTGAAGTGCTTCTATTGTACATTTATGCAAGGTTCAACTCTAATTATGTAACTAAATTTTCTGTAACTTTTTGGCTTGACAAAACGTCTTAAAAAAAATAAAAACTTTATGATTCGACTGATCTTAATTTTTTTACTTTCATTTAGTGTGCTTTCAATGTTTTCACAAGAAACACACTGCAACTGCCTTGAAAACTTAAATAAAACAATTCAAAAAACTGAAGAAAATTACGCAGGCTATCCGGCCAAAGTAAATGCTGCAACTACTAAAGAGTATAATACACTTGTTCAATCTCTAAAACAAAAAGCGTCAAAAGAAACCAATCCTAAAAATTGTTATTACCTGATTACTGACTATGTAACGTTTTTCAAGGATAAACATTTTATTTTAAGTTACAACGCAGCCAAAGATTTTGATAGCATAGTGGTTCCTTATTCAGAAAAATATTGGGAAAAAGGATATAGCAATAAAACATTAACTCCTGTTGAAGGAATCTGGACAAACCCCGATAGCTCTATTAAAATTGGTATTCAGAAAACAAAAAGCGGACTATACCAGGGTGTTAAAATTGAATCGAAAATTGACAACTTTCCGCAAGGCTTCGTTTATTTTACGCTTATACCCAAAGGCAAACAGTATATCGTAAAGGAGTATAATGCTTTCTTGAGCACTTCATCTCCGGCAAAGCAAACAGGAAATCTTTTACAGCTTTGGAATCGAGCCATCTGGGGTAAAATGTATCCACAAAAGATGACCCAAGCAGAACGCATTGAATTAGCAACCTGGAAAAACAATAATAATGGGCTTGCATTTCGAAAAATAAATTCGCAGGTGGCTTACTTAAAAATACCAACCTTTTATAATAATGATAACAACATTCAGCGATTGGTTACTTCCAGCGATTCTGCCATACGAAATACAAAATATTTAATAGTAGATTTAACAGGTAATGGAGGCGGAAACACCGGCTGGATTTTTTTTCTGCCTTACTTTATGACGAATCCTATTATTCAGGTACCTACTTATTTAAGAGTAACGCCTGATAATGTAAAATTGAAATTAGCAGATTTGGAACCTTTTGTAAAAAATCCTATCAGCGATGAATACAAAAAGTATTTTCCCGACAATGTTTTAAATGCATACAAAAAGGCTTACGAAGAATTGCCAACTACAACAGAAAAATTTTATCCGATTCCAAGTGTTACTTTTCCATTGGATTCGATAACGAAATTCCCTGAAAAAATTGCACTTGTTGTTGATAATTTCTGCGGTAGCTCAACAGAGTATTTCTTTTATCTTTCTAAACAAAGCAAAAAAACAACAACATACGGTGTAAACACAACAGGCATGATGGATTATGAAGGTATGTCAACTTCAACACCATTGCCTTATCATAATTTTATTTTGACAATTCCCATTGTAAAGTCGGGCTGGACAGATAAAAAACCAATTGATCAAACCGGATTTAAACCAGATGTTATCATTAATCTTTCGCAAAACAAATGGATTGATTTTATCATTAATGATTTGCAAAAGAGATAAACAAACCACAAAAGAAATAAACCTAGGATTTGGCATGTCAGGGTTTAGAGATTTTAATGGGCAACGCTTGATGTTGGAATATGATTTTGCACCAATGGATAAATTGGCAGGGTTTAGAGATTTTAATGGGCAACGCTTGATGTTGGAATATGATTTTGCACCAATGGATAAATTGGGTTTTGAAATTGAAGTGCCTTTTATTTTTGTGCAAAATAAAACCCATAATACAAGTACAGAAGTGCCGGATGTAATGGTGCCAGAAGAAGGCGGTAACGTGCAAAGTGCTATTGCTATGCGAGTAGGGATTAATTACACTTTACAATCTTTTAAAAACATAAAAACGAGTATTTCTATTGGTTATTTTAATGAATTTGAAAGTTCACCTTTTGTACATTTTGGCAAACCTGTTATTGAAGCTAATATTTATAATCCATTTTTTTCTGTAGCCAAAATTTGGGGCAAACGTTTTCATTCTATGCTATATTGCGGACCTGCGTTCAGACAATCATTTGCAGGGGAGGAGGCAAAAACAGTTTATCGTTTTAATCCTACAGTTAGTTATCACATTGGAAAACTAGACAAAGAAAATTTTATTGCTTTGGAATGCAACAATGTGTGGACAAAAGGGGATGCAGGACAAATGATTTTACGACCTCAATTTCAAATGCAACTTTCAGAAAAATGGAAATTTGGATTTGTAGGTGGTGTTCCAATTGCAACCAATAATCATTTGAATGGAAGTGGAATTGTAAGAATTATCTATTCGCCAAAGTAGCTTTAGTTTGATAGACTATGCAAAAGTGCTGCCGCTAACATCTGTTTGGCAAAAGGAGGGGGCTAACGGAGAAGCAATTGAACATTATTACTTCTATCAGCTTTTATGCTATATTTGAGTTGACTTTTTAATGCCCTGCTTTTGGCAATACCCAAAATGTTAGTTGCAACTCCAACAAACAGACTACAAAATTTGAGCAACATTAGTAAGATACACCTATTCAAACAATTCACCCATTTTGATGACAGTGAATTAGAAATGATAATGCCTTATTTTGAGTTCAGAAAATTCAAGAAAAAAACAACACTTTTGAACATCGGAAAAGTTTCTAACGAAGTGTTTTATTTAATCAACGGTTGTATTCGGCTTTATTGCGAAAAGGATGGAGAAGAACTTTCGACCTATTTTTTTACCGAAAATATGTTTGCAGGTTCGTATGATAGTTTTCTTTCTCGAAAACCAAGTAAAGTAGCGATAGAAACTTTGGAAGACTGCGAAGTGTTGGTTCTTTCGCATGAGTCGCAAGAAAAATTGTATGAAATTTTTCCTAAGATGAACGAGTTTATTAGAAAAGCTATTGAACAAAGATTTATCTTATTGCACGACTTATTTATTTCATATTTATTGAACAGCCCCGAAGAAAGATATTTAATGCTACTGAAAGACAGACCCGAATTATTGCAACGCATTCCACAACACCAAATCGCTTCGTTTCTTGGCGTTACAAGAGTTTCGTTGAGCAGAATTAGAAATCGCATTGTAAAAAGATAGCGTTCAATATTAAAACTATAATTCAAATTTTTGACCATAATCATTCATTGCCTGCATAATTGGCAATAACTTTTTGCCTTCTTTTGTAAGACTGTATTCAACCTTTGGTGGAACCACTTCATACACTTTACGATTTACAACGCCTTGCTCTTCTAATTCTTTTAATACCTGAGACAACATTTTGTCATTAATTGTCACAAGCACTTTTTTCAATTCTCCAAATCTCAATTTTTGTTCTCTTAAATTCCAAATTACAATTCCCTTCCAACGTCCGCCAATAATGTGAAGTGTTAAATCAACCGGGCAATAGTAAAACGTGCCATTAAGTTTATACCTTTTCATTTGTGTATTTTTTGCAAAGCTAAAAATAATCGTAAGTACTTACCGAAATGATAGCACTTTCTTTTGGGTAAGTATATGTCGAAATGAAAGAACCTAAATTACTTTTGGTAATAAAATTTATAAAAGCATGAATGTTGCAAAACTTACCATTATAGAAGAAAGTAAATCAGAAACCGCTCAAACAGCCTATGCTGTATCAAGAGCCATTCTGGAAGGCAATTGGGAAAAATTGGATGAACTTTTAGCATCAGATTTTACTTATACCGGCGATGGCTATCATTTTTCAAAGGATGAGTATATTGCCTTTATGCAAAATATGCGTGGGGCATTTTCTAATTTTGAAATGACGCTTGACAAAACGATTACCGAAAACGATTTTACATCTATTCGTTTTACTTCAAAAGTAATCAACACGGGCAGTTTTATGGGTTCTCCGGCAAATCAAAAGAAATTAACGGTTACCGGTATGTTTCAAAGAAAAGTCGCTAACAGGAAAGTTATTCAAGAATGGCAAACCACCGATTTGTTAGGCGTTATGAGCCAAATTGGTTTTGGAGCTACTTTTGGTTATGCCGTTTTTGTTACAGGATTTAAGGTAAAACAAAAACCTTTGAAACGTAAACCAAATGATTTTTTGCATATTAATGGCAAGGTGTCAAACTTTGATATGTTGGATGCAAAGGCTAAAAATAAATATTTAAAGGATTATTCGAAGTCTCATTAAAATGTAGTAGCCCTTTCCAATTTTGTATCTTTTGTTATCGTTTTGAACTATTTCAAGCAAATATTTTTGTGGGAATATTTTGAATAAAATGAAAAGGATAATAAAAAGGATACTTATTGGAGTGGGAATACTCGTTGGTATTACTGCGATTTTTGTTGGTTATTTTTTCTATAAATTCAGTGCTGAAACCGCGAAAATGACACCTGTTGCAACAGGGCAAATTTCAGAACACGGTTATGCCATAAAAGATGAATTTGTCAATATGTATCTGATAAAGGATAGGATTGGTTACATAGCCATTGATGCAGGAAAAGATATAAAAGTTATTGAAACGGAATTGCACAAACTAAACATAAAGCCTGATGAAGTTATCGCGGTTTTCCTTACCCATTCAGACATGGATCATGTTGCAGGAATTCCATTGTTTAAAAATGCCAAATTGTATATGGCGAGAAACGAAGTGAAAATGTTGAATGGAGAAAAACAGAAAATTCCTGGCTACAACAACAGCATCAGCAGAAGCGATTACATATTGTTGGACGACCAACAAATTATTGAAATTGGAAAACATAAAATTAATTGCATTTTAACCGAAGGGCACACAAGCGGTTCTATGTGTTATCAAATAAATGAAAAGAATTTATTTACTGGTGACATTTTGAGTTTACACGATGGCAAAATTAGGCATTCGGTAAAATTCTTTGACCTCGACCATGATATGACGACCCAATCTATTTCTAAAATTACAAAGCTTCCAAACGTAGAAGTTATTTTGACCTCGCATTGGGGTATTTGCAAAGACTATAATAACGCCGTAAAGGACTGGAAAGAATAATCTGACAATACTACTAACAGTTAGCAACGGCAAATTAACTTTATTGCTTTTCAATAATGTTTATTTTTTGGTGACATAGGTAAATTGCCACAAGGCATCGGAATCAATAAGACTTGTAACAGTCAGATTTCAAGCCGATAAATCGCCTTTTACATTGAGATCAGTTGAAAATATTTTCCGGTACTATTATGCCGCATGCAACAGGGATGACGTTGCGACTGGACTCTTTGAATTTACTGACTTTAAATCTTCTATTGCCATACTTTTTTAGAAATAAAAAGGTTTGAAAAGTGTTTTGGCGAAAATATAAACGTGAAACTGAAAAATTCAACAAGTTGAGAGTTAAATAAAACTGAATAGACAATTTTCTACAAAAATGATTTAACATCATTTTAGGTATTTAAAGTTGAAATAAAGTAGATGCACAGCACACCTCAAGCTATTGTATCGCAATCGGGTATTGTACGCCATTAGTGCAACGTTTAGTAAACTTCAATTGTCAGTTATTTTGTAAAGACAATTTTTTGCCTGTTTATAATAATGGATTTTGTTTTTGCTTGATTAAAATATAATAACCCTGTAATTATCAATAGTCTAAATTTTAAACACCTACTGCGACTGTGGGTGGGCGTTGTAGGAATCATTATAAAATAAATTTAACCTCAGGTAGGTTATGATGAATTATTCTTGAGTGTATGAAAAAATAATCAATATTGCAATCATCAACTTTAGTTCATTCAGGAATGTATTCTATTGCTCGGCCTGTACAAAGCCCTGATCGTTGTAAGTTATAGTAAACAGAATTCTCAAAAAAAATGAGTTGTAATTGCGCCTATTATTAAACAAATAAAACATAACAAAATGACTAAAGTAAAATTAATATTGTTGATGGTATGTCTGGCAGGTTTTGCATTCACTTTTGGGCAAAATAAAAAGACGATCGGTAAAAACAGCATTTCAGCAAATATTCTTGGTACGGGCTCTTATGTAGGCGTTTCATATGAAAGATTGTTATTTGAGAGAGTGAGTGCTGAAGTTGGAATTGGTATAATAGGGTTTGGAACAGGCGTAACCTTATACCCTTTAAGAAAGGTAAGATCAGCACAACTGAATCCATTTTTTGGTATAAAGTATACGGATCATGCTATAGTTGATGGTGAAAATAAATCCGCTACTTATCTGCCCATTGGTATAACCTATTTTTCGAAGATAAGAATGAATTTTAGTGTTGATATTGGGCCTTCCTATTTTCGCCATAAATCACCCGGATACATGCCAACACAACAGGAGATTGCTAAGTATCCCTATACGGATTTTGGTTTTTGGGGAAATCTGAAAATTGGCTTTCGGTTCTAAAAGTTGTTGGTGGTATTACAATTTATGCCCGCATCTTTTTTAATTATTGGCACAAAAAAATTATACTGTTGCGTTATCAATAAGTTGTTGCATTACTCTTGAAGAAGCGAGAAGACAGAAGTAAGATTCTCGCTTTTTTTGTCTGTCAATTTCATGCTTAACTCAACACTAGTGTAATAAAATGGAAAAGTGCAGAATCATGGACAGCGCTAAAAATATTGGATGAAGAATTATAAAAGCTTCTATCTGAAGATGCTCTTACCTGTTACTTTATTTGAAGATATTCATGTCTTCATTGTAAAAGGGTGTTTGTAAATTTAGAAAATTAAGCACGCTGTGGAATACGTGATTTTGAGATACGGTTTTTAGGTTTTTGAGTTGTTTTCCATGGTCAGACACCCAAACTATAAATGGTATATCATATTGTTCCCTGGGAGCCATGCTAAGCGGTAGCCCATGCATGTAGAGGTTTTTTTCACCCAGGGATTCTCCGTGGTCTGAAACAAAAATCATGGAACTGTTGTAGTCTTTTAATTCCTTTAAATCATCGATTATTTTAGATAAGAGATAATCTGTGTACACGATTGTATTGTCATAAGCATTCACAAGTTCAGTGCTGGAACAGTTTGCCAACTCAACGCTGTTACACACAGGTTTAAAAGTCTCAAATTGCGGTGGATATTTTTTGCTATAGGTAGGTCCGTGACTTGTGCTGGTGTGTAATATTATAAGCACTTTATTTTTAGTACTTGCGAGAATTTGTTCTTTTAAACCCGTAAGCAGCAATTCATCATAATTACAGCCTTCTCCTTTGCATTGCTGCATGAGCGAATCTTTGTTTTGATAATTTTTAATATGTACCGGCGGCTCTCCCCAATTTGTAGTTCTCCAAATAACGTCCACATTATTTCGATACAGGTAATTAGGTAAAATTTCATATAAGTCACTGCTTTCTGCAGGTTCCAAAATACACTTTACGCCAGCCCTGGTGTAAGTAGCACAGGATGTAGCTTCAAAATGAAATACATTAGGTGTTTTAGAAAGTAGGGGGTTTGTGTTTTTACTGTATCCATATAAAGAAAAGTTTTGACTTCGTGCAGATTCTCCAATCACTAAAACAACTACTGATTTCTGGTTATCTTTTATGACCGCATCCGGTAATAAAATTTCTTTTTCATTTTTTTGATGCTTGTGAACATAATAGAGCGAAATATTTACGCTGTAACACCATGGCATAGCAAGTCCGCCCAATACTTTTGAATTTTTATCAATCCACAACCAGTTGCTGGCGTTGGCAAAAGCTACTATCAGCATAAATAACAGGGCAAGAGCGGACGTAACTAAAAATCGTTTTGTCTTTTCTTTTATTATCTGTGTTTTAATAATATAAATGCTGGGTAAAATGCCGAGAAGGATTATATACAGGAAAAGCTTTACCGAAAAAAAGCTGCTCGCCTCCGAGTAATTGGTGTTGAGTACATTGCCAATCATACTCTCGTCTATAATTACACTGTAAGTGTTGATGAAGTAAACCGCGATGGCGTTAATGATAAAAAACAGCACCAGTAAAAATTTTCCGAACACTCTTGACAGGAAAAGAAATAGGTAAAAAACAAAGGCATTGGCCACAAGCATCAAAATCATTAAACATACAATGATAACAATGCCGCCAAAGCTTTTATAATTAACATTCTCAACTACAAACTTATAAAACGGAAAATGAAAACATAAGAAATTAAGCACGCTGATGATTACAGCAAATTGGGTCAGTTTAAGGCTACCTTTGAACATACGAACGAACGAGTTTAAAACCCGAAGCTAATAAACCAATGAGTGCGAAATAAAAAATTATCAAATTTTCATTAATTATTTTGTTGATTATACAAATACAGCAAACCAAAAGTGCTGCAATTAACACCGGATAGTATTTCTTATTAGCAATCCAACACCAGATTTTAAATCTTTGGACGATATAAATGCCCGCAATTGCACACAGATACCCTGTTATGCCACCAATAATCACGTCAAGCGGGTAATGTGCTCCTATCGCCACTCTTGAAAACGAAAGATTCAATCCTATTAAAATCAACAAAATGATCCATGGAATTCTTAAACTGATCCGCCTGGGCAAAAAGGCAAATAACAAAATGGTAAGTGTGGTGAAAATAGTTATGGCGTGCCCGGATGGTAAACTATTGTTACCGGATAATGTTTTTCCAACAATAACAAAACTGTTATGATCAAAAACCGCCGCCGGTCTTGGTACTGCAAATAGTTGTTTTAATAACCAGGAGGCAATGGCTGAAATAAGTGATGCCGATATCAAATATTCCCAGAGTTTAGGGCTATATGGGATGAAAATTGACAATAGAGATAAAAAAATCAATGCATCACCCAATTGGGTAAGGTTATATTCTGTATTGGGGAATTGTGATAAAGTTGCGTTGAGAAAAAAGAAACCATGCTTCTGAATTTCTATATATCTACTTACCGATAGAGCGTTTTGGCTATACAAGTATCCAACAATGGCAATGGTAAGGCTTATTGGAACAACAAATACAATGGGCTTGAGCCTATCCGAATTACAACCTACTTTAATATTCATATGGAATGGTGTATGTAAGCCTGGGCATTTTCTTTTCAGTATTAAGCCAACGTTTTCTGTGATTCGCAACAGGTGATTCCGTTGTGAGTGGACAAGCTATTTGTTAAAACTAAATTTTTTTCTGTTTTGTTGCAAATAACCAAAATTCATTGTTAATGTATAGTGAACACAGGACTTGTTCTTAGCAATGTATAGTTTTTTCAGGACGGAACACTATTTCTATACACATTCATTTTATAACCCCAGTTGCTTCAGAAATTGATCTTTATAAAAACTGCCGATGGGTATTTCATTATGCCTTATATAAACGCGGTTGCCCTCTATGTGAGCGATCTGTGTGTGATTGATGATGTAAGAACGGTGAACACGTACGAACATTGAGGGTGGAAGTAATTTTTCAATATTTACAAAAGCCATATTGGGGGAGATGGTATTATTTGCCATAACCAACTTGGTATAGTTGCCCTGGGCCTCCGCATATAGCAGTTCGGTATACCTGATCTTATAAATTTTCCCTTCTGTTTTTACAAAAAATGAATCGGTCATTTCTGTTGCCACAGAAACATCTTTTGATTTCCCGTTTGTTGCCATTCTTTCTTTAGCCTTATCCACAGCTATAATAAACCTGTTCAGCAAAAAAGGCTTTACCAGATAGTCACACGCATCAATCCCAAAAGCTTCTGCAGCATATTCTTTATAAGCGGTAGTAAAAATAACCTGTGGTGGATTTTTGAGCGTTTTATAAAAATTAACGCCATCGAGTACCGGCAGATGAATATCCAGAAACAATAGATCAATGTGTACCTGCTCCATAATGGCTTTTGCTTCCAAAGCATTACTGCATTGTCCTGCTACATAAATAAAGGGAAGATACGCGCAATAAGAAATAAGAATATCTCTTGCTATCGGTTCATCATCTACAATCAAACAATTGATCTGGTTTGTCATTATTTCACTTTAAGCTGTAAGTCTACATGATACATATCGTCCTTTCTATAATTATGCAGCACATATTCGCCAGGGTATAAGAGGTCAAGCCTTCGCAGGGTGTTTTTTAATCCCACACCAAAGCTTTTCTCCAGGTAATTATTCAAAGCTGCCTCATCGCCACAGGTATTAACAACAGAAAAAATAATGTTATCACCCACCACCGAAAGTGCGATATGTATTTTTACTTTCAAATTAAACGAATTCTTGGAATGCTTAAATGCATTTTCTATAAAAACTATAAGTACCATAGGCGAAATCCTGATCCCTGGAGCTGGTGTCTGGATATCGGTATTCAGCCAAAGCCGGTCTCCCATGCGGATTTTTTCGAGTTCAATATAATTGTTTATATATTGAAGTTCATCTTCCAGCGGAACAAACGACTGGTTTGTGTTATATACAGTGTATCTCAAAAGATCTGAGAGTTTAACAATAAGTGGAGGAATTTTTTCGTGTTGTGTAATAGATAAGCCGTAGAGGTTATTTAATGTATTAAATAAAAAATGAGGACTGAGTTGGGAGCGCAGCAATTCCAGTTCACTTTCTTTTTGTTTCTCCGCTATCTCTGCTTCCTTTACCTGGCGTCTCAATGTTTCTCTTGATGAAGCAAGAAAAACGCCCATAGCAAGAAAGAGTACCACCAACGGTATGCTGAAGCTCAACGATTCCCAATTTTTCTGCAGATCGGAAATGAAAAGAAAAAAAGTTAGTCCAAGTGACAGCACAATAGTGAGGATAACTATTGCCAGCAGAAATGCCGCTATCCTGCTTTTGAGTAAAAAGCGTTTGCAGGCCCACCTACCGGCGTAAGTGGTGCCAATAAAATAAATACAGGCAAATAATGCTCTTGGATATATTTCAGCGCGGAAACGACTGGTAATTACCGGTAAAAAAATGAGCATAATAAAAACAATGCAAAACATAACGTGTACAGCCACCCTGGACTGGAAAAAGTTTTTCATCCATTGCTGCCATTTGTTCATATAAGCAAATATCCGTAACAGTATGCTTGTAAAGCAAAAGAAATGCAGAATCGCTTCCCTCTATGTCGGAATGTGTATAACGGATGACGAATAATAAGCTGCCAAAGTTAAAACCAGTTCATTGCATCCTATATCAGCCCATGTAAAAATAAAAAAGGGTCACCGGGCAAACCATCTTCCCCTTTTTGGTTCATTCTTTATTCATACTTTCTTCATTTTAATGGAAGTTGCCCGCAACATCGTCTATACCACAGCAGACCATAAGCCCACAAATGGTTAGCCATGCATTTAGCAGTTTCTGTCATTTATAAATGCGTTTACAACATAATAATTTCCGCCCGCCATTTTATTCTTCAATTTTTGCAGTGCTTAATAATTTAAAGTATTTACCCATTAAAGGTTAAATGTATCCACATGCAATTACAAATTAAAGCACTCTCCAAAACCTATTCCAACGGAGTGGAGGCAATCAAAAATGTTTCGCTTACCCTCAACCAGGGAATGTTCGGCTTACTCGGCCCCAATGGTGCCGGCAAATCTTCACTCATGAGAACGATAGCGACCTTACAGGAAGCTGATACAGGCGCAATTTTACTCGATGATATCAATGTGTTACAACAAAAAACAGCCGTGCGGCAAATACTTGGTTACCTGCCGCAGGAGTTTGGCGTGTACCCGAAAATTTCAGCAGAGCAGATGCTGAACCATATTGCGCAATTAAAAGGGATAACCGGTAAAGGAGAGCGCAAAGAAATGGTGGCGTATTTACTGGACAAAGTGAATTTGTATAAAGATAAAAGTAAAAACCTTGGCACCTATTCCGGCGGAATGAAACAACGCTTTGGAATAGCTCAGGCTTTAATGGGTAAGCCAAAGCTGATTATAGTTGACGAACCCACTGCAGGTCTTGACCCCGCGGAACGTAACCGCTTTTATAACCTGCTTAGCGAAATTGGAGAAAATACCATCGTTATTTTATCTACACATATAGTAGAAGATGTAAGCACCCTGTGCTCCGATTTCGCTATCATCTGCCAGGGAGAAGTATTGTTTGCCGGAACACCCGGAACAGCCATCAGGGAATTGGAAGGAAAGATCTTTGCTAAAACAATTTCCAAAGCAAACATTAACACGTATCGGAGTAAATACAAAGTGTTGTCAACGCAGTTAAAGTCGGGGCAATTATACATCCGTATAATGGCTGAAGCAGATCCGAAGGAAGATTTTGTAGCGGTAACGCCAGACCTTGAAGATGTGTACTTCACCTGCATCAGCTCAAAGCTCGACATCAATACTTTATAACTTTTCCGCCAACAGTTCATCTGACTAATGCTTACAACATGCTGAAACAAATATTCTTTTTTGAACTTACATACAGGTTACAAAAGCCCGGAGTATATATTTATTTTTTTGTTTGTTTTATTATTGCTTTTCTCACATTTGGATTTGGGTCTGTGCCGCTCGCGGAGAAACAGTTTATCAATTCTCCTTCCTCTATTGCCTGTTTTATTTCTTTGATGAGCCTGATTTTAATGCTGGCAAGTTCTGCTATCATGGGCGTGCCATTGTACAGAGATATTGAATACAATACCAAAGCGTATTATCTTTCTTACCCTATTACAAAGGCAGGTTATTTATGGGGAAGATACCTCGGATCATTTACATTTGTGGTATTACTCGCTTTGGGTTTGTTGCTGGGTATTTACATGGGCAGTATAGCGGGGCCTGCACTTGGGTGGGAGAGTGCCAGCCATTATGGGCCGCATCGGTTTATATTTTACCTGCACCCTCTTGTAACGCTGGCATTGCCCAATCTTTTCCTTACTTCATCACTGTTTTTTGGTCTTGTCGCCATTTTGCGAAACATAAAAGTTATTTATAGCAGTGGCATATTGCTTTTACTTGGTTATATGCTCGCTAATTTTTTTATTCATTCCACATCTAATCCATACCTCATTCATCTGCTTGATCCTTTTGCCAGCAATGGAGTTCAATATATTTCTGATAATGAATCCGTAGAATTGAAAAATACAAAGCTCATTCCTCTAGAAGGACTGTTTCTCGTGAACCGTATAATGTGGACGGGTGTTGCAACAATCATACTGATCTTTACATGGTTCCGCTTTAGTTTTGAACGGTTTTTCAGACCTTCCAAAGAAAATAAAATTTTCAGGCAGACCAGTGAAAAGCCAGTGAAACCTTTGGCATTGCACATTGATTTCAAAAAAAATTACAACAGACCGGTGCTCTTTTCTCTTACTAAAATTGAAGTGTTAAACATCATACGCGACAATTATTTCTGGATCATTATTATAGCCGGAAGTATTTTTCTGTGTATTATATTCTCTCACGGGCCCAGCAGTTTCGGCGTGCTTGATTTCAGGAGAACAAGTCTGCTTCTTTTCATGTTTGAGAAGAACTTCCTGATCTTTCTTTTCTGTGTTATTATATTTTATACTGGTGAGGTAATACACCGGGAAAACGCTACCGGTTTTTCTTTTATTAACGATGCCCTGCCACCTCCTGTATGGATTTTTTATTGCGCAAAGATGTTGGGTATATTATGCCTGGCACTTTTTCTTACCGTAGCACCTATGCTTTTAGCGTTGACTGTACAGGTCGCTCATGGATTTTACCAGTTTAATTTCCCCATGTATGGTAAGGTGCTTTTCTTTTGTACCCTTCCAAAATTACTACAAATGACCATGCTCTCCTTCGTGCTGCACATTTGCATTCGCAATAAGTTTGCGGCGCTTGGCATAGGTATCGCATATATGATATTGTGTCAACTGGCTATCCAATCAGGCTATTTGAATTACCGCCTGCTTCTTTATTCGTTTATGCCTTTTTATGCTATATCTGATTTTGACAATGTGGGGCATATGATGGTCCCTGTGGGTTGGTTTAACCTGTATTGGCTGCTGATGGGGGCGTTATTCCTTGTTGCCGGATATCTGTTTTATATGAGGGGGGCTATTAGCGCATTCAAAGAAAGGTGGCACATTGCCAGATCACGTTTTAGCGGAAACACGGTTTGGTTTAGTATGGCAATTGTAGTTGCCTTTGTTTTTACTTCAGGATTCAATTACTATAATGTAAGTTACCTCAATCACTATTACACAGACCAGGAAGAAGTGCTGCACAAAGTATTGACAGAAAAAGTATTGAAAAAATATCAGGACATGCCCATGCCAACGGTAACGGATATCAATATGACAGCAGACCTTTTTCCTGAAAAGCAGTTGGCAAATTTCAATTCATTGGTAACGGTCGTAAATAAACAACAGGTTCCTGTTACTGATCTGCTCCTGGATGGCGATAATGTAACAACCTATGAAATAACTTATAATCATGTTTTGCTTTCTTACACCTGTCCGCTGCTTTATCCCCGTGGAAAATTTAATTTGCTTGGGTCGCCTCAGGATAGTTCAGCCTACCGTTTGTACCATCTTCCTCATCCACTTCAACCCGGAGATTCCGCGCAGGTTGAAGTGAAAGCTTCCAGTTTTTTTGCTGGATTTTCGAATGATCTGTTTGCGCCTTACTTTTTGCACAATGGCACCTTTATGGGTGTTGGGTTGCCGGGGCTTGGTTATGATGCGGATGAAGAATTAATGGATGATGAAGAACGTGCAAAGTATGGGCTGGCAAAACACGAGCAGGAATTTCCCGCGGATAAGGAAGAAGAAGGAGCACAGATACTTCGTACGGGTAGATTAACGGGACTAAGAACCTTTGTATTAACTGTGAGCACATCCGGAGATCAAACCGCTATCGGACCAGGTAACCTGGAAAAAAAATGGACACAAAGTGGAAGGAACTATTTTCGATATAGTTGTACAACTCCCGGCATCTATACAGCTCCGGCTATTCTTTCTGCACGATATGCTGAACTGCACGACAGTATAACGGTTGAGGACGGACGCAGTATTGATATCGGGCTTTATTATCATCCCGCGCATAGCGCAAACTTAAGCCTGTTTATGGACGCCTACAAAGCGGGGTTGCAATACTATTCCCGCGCTTTTGGTCCGTATCCTCATAAGCAGGTAAGGCTGGCAGAGTCATCTGTTTACGCGCCTGCAACAGCCGCTATGGCTGGTACAGATGTGTATGCAGAACGATATGGGTGGAACGCCAATTTTACTGATCCCAACCGATTGGACTATTGTTATTATACAGTTTCAAAAACACTTGCTAAACAGTGGTGGGGAGAGCAGGTTGCGCCCAATCATACTCGCGGTTCACAGGTGCTTACCGAAGGGATTCCCAAATACTGCGCGCTGTTGATGTGTGAAAAAAAATATGGTAAGAATAATATGCGTTCTATTCTGCAGGATGAAGTAAATGCTTACCTGTGGCAAAGCCGGTGGAACAAAAAAGATCAGTCTGCATTGCTGAATGCAACAAGCTGGGCTGAGATAGATAACAAGGCAGGCGTAATACTTTATGGGTTGAAAGACCTGATTGGGGAGGATAGTGTAAATGCGGCACTTCATGCATTTCGTAATGCGTATGCATTTAAAACTTCCCCACCTTACGCGGGTAGCAGGGAGTTGTATGCATATCTGAAACAATATGTGCCGGATTCGCTTGCTTACTATCTCCACGATAGCTGGGAGAAAATTACTTTTTACGATAACCGCGTGGTTGAGGCCAAAGCTTTACGGTTGGATGATTTACATTATAAAGTAACATTGACATGCCATGCATCGAAACTTTACCAGGATAAAAATGGCAATGAAATCAGTGCAGAGAAAATGAACGATTATATTGACATCGCAGTTTTTGGTGAAGACAGTATAAATGAGAAAGGGCGTGCGGAGAAGCATCCACTATATATTCAAAAGCACCGTTTAACCGCAGGAGAACACATTATTGACATTATTGTAAAAGGAAAACCCATCAGCGTAGGTATTGACCCCTATTCTACCTTGATTGACAAAATGCCTGGTGATAATGTAAAGATGATAGTAAAGTGAGCTAGATTTCCTGCAAATATTTTGAGCATAGCGGACCCATGTCTTTCGCAATACAATCAATGCCGGGCGTTTGGATTAGGGTGTTGTAATAAGTGCTGGCTGCGTGATAAGCAAGATCGTGTGACAATGATATCCTCTTTTTTATTATGAACGTAACCAGCCGTCCCAAGTAACAACACAATCATACCAACAAATCCTGCAATTTTTATGTCGGATTTTTTTGATTAAGGAAAATGAAATATTATTCACCAGGGTAGGGAATTTGTTTGCTGGTTTGCTTGTCAAACGGCATGGGCGCTTCAAAGTTTTTTAACTGTTGACCCAGTAATCCAACTAACTGTTTTGTTTTTTCCGGATACACTGCTGATAGATCTTTTTGCTCACCCAGATCTGTTGATAAATCATACAACTCTGCCTTGCCGGTTCGTTGGCTGTAAACCAGTTTCCAGTTGTTTTTTCTGAGGGCGCTAAAAAAATTTGTACCAGGTATTGTTTTGTTCTGCCAGTTGTTAGGATAGTGCCACAGCAGCGTACGAGCGGTATCTGTAATCTTTGGATTTTTCAGCACATTCACAAAAGATTTTCCATCTATTGCTTGAACAGTATGATAATTTTTTACACCGGCAAGTTGAAGTAAAGTCGGAAATACATCTTCAACAATAGCGGGTGTATGTGTAATAGTTCCTGCATGAGTAACAGGTGGAAACCGGATGATGAATGGAATACGTATTCCACCCTCATATACAGAACCCTTTCCAGCTCTTAACGGAGCATTTTGTGTGAGTGTGGCACCGCCTCTTGGTGGCGTAAGTGCAAGCCCGCCATTATCAGAAAGAAATAAAATAACCGTGTTGTTTTTTATGCCTTTCTTCTCAACAAAATCCAGTATATCTCCCAGGCTTTTATCCATTCCCTCTATCAGTGATGCATACTTGGCCTCTGCTGAATCCAATCCTCTGTCCAGGTATGGTTGAAAAAATCTTTTATCGGCCATCAGCGGTACATGTACCGCATAGTGCGCCATATTTAAAAAGAACGGTTGCTTTTTTGACAAAGGCAATTCCACCGCACGTAAAGCTTCTCTTGTTAATGCTTCTGTAAGAAATATACCCGACTCGTAGTACTGTTCCAGATCGGGGACAGACTGTGCAGTATTTTTTCCAGGCAGGTTTCCGTACGCCTCTTCAGAAAGATAACTCTGCGGATGTCCTGCCGCATGTCCGGCAATATTTATTGTAAAGCCCACATTATAAGGACTCGCAGCCGGTGTGCCCTGCGATGCCCAATGCGCTTTGCCTACATGAATGGTGAAGTATCCTGCGTCTTTCAGCAATTGCGGTAAGGCTGTAGCATACACCGTTTGCGGTATGCCTGCAACCGGGCTAAAACCATTGATGTTCCAGTGGGCTTCATTTAATACACTATCGGGTGCATCTGAACTTTTGTTATGGAAAGGAGATGTCCAATTGGTTACGTGATGATGCGCCACATTCATGCCTGTGATGAGGCTCACACGGGTGGGTGTACATACCGGTGCCGCGTAGGCGTCGGTAAATAAAAGACCTTCTTTTGCAAGCCGCTCCATATTGGGCGTACGATACTTTTTGTTATTATCAGTAACGCTGCCCGAAAAAGGTACCGATGTATCCTCCCATCCCATATCATCCACCAAAAAAATAATGATGTTGGGATGAACAGCTTGCTGAGCGTTCAATGAAACGCTCAGCAACTGCATCAATAAAACTAAAGTGCTTATAAAAACAAACCGCCTGGTTGGTTTAGTATCCATCATTTTGTTTAAGATTACTATTCTTGTCAATTTCTGTTTGGGGTATAGGGTAAAGCACCTGGTATGCTTTTGCATCAATGCCTCTGGCTATAGCCTGTTGTATAAAGATACCTTGTCTTATCTGATCCTGCCTGTGTATTTCTTCTGCTACAAATTCCCATGTACGTTCCTGGAAGATAGCCGTGCGTAATGCATCTTTACTTCCAAAGTCAGCTAAATCCAAATCTTCTATCCCTGCTTTCTCTCTCACCTGGTTAATTAATGAAATGCTTTCGGCATCTGGCCCGTTTGTTTCGTTAAGCGCCTCAGCACGTGTAAGCAATATATCCGCATAACGGATCATCGCAAAATCATTTCCACTGTTGGCGCCAGTTGCTGTAAGATCTTCTTTAAACTTGAAATTCCTTATATCATCGGTGCCTAATTGTATAAGAGCGCCGCTGGTGTTGTAATACTCTGTAATAAAAGCATTTTTCCTGGTATCATTATCAGCAAAGGAATTATAAAAACTGCTGTATGTTTTAAATTGGGTAGCGTAATTATCCTTGCTTCCACCTTGCCACCTGTAACCCGGAGGCGCAGCATGTGAAATATAATTATCGCCCAGGCCCGCAATGGGCAAGCGAGGTCTGATATAAATAAATTCGCTGTTGTTCTCATTCAGCGGATTAAATAATTCAGAGCGATCTGCCGAGCCGTCAAACAAATGATATACATTCAAATCAATAACCTGTTTGGCGTAATCGGCGGCATTGGTCCAGTCTTTTATATTGAGGTAATATTTTGCTAACTGAGCAAAGGCTGCTCCTTTAGTAGCTCTTCCTTTAATAGCAGTAGCAGGCAAAACAGCAGCGGCGGCTTTAAAATCATCTGTTACAAATTTATCAAATTCTTCGCTGGTGGGGCGGCTGGGTTTGTCGGATGCACTGGTATTACTTGTTGTAATAAT
>JBGALP010000042.1:0-27056 GCA_044223805.1 Agriterribacter sp. | reverse complement strand
GATAATGATATATGGATGACCAAACGACTGGATAAAACCTGGCAGAAATGGAGCGAGCCGGTAAACCTGGGAAGCCCGATTAATACACCTGACTGGGACGCCTTTTTTACATTGGATGCAGGTGGTGAATACGCTTATCTTACCACCAACGAAAATACCTACGGAGAAAGCGACATAGTAAAAGTAAGGTTGATGGAAGAAAAAAAACCTGATCCTGTTGTACTGGTAAGTGGCAATGTATATAATGCGAAAACAAAACAACCCATCAGCGCGGCGCTTATTTATCAAACGCTTCCTGATGGCGCCGAAGCCGGTAACGCTATATCCGGCGCTACTGATGGCGCTTTTAAAATTGTGCTGCCTTACGACAAAAATTATTTAATAAGAGCTACTGCCGATAAGTTCTTTGCACAATCAGAAAACTTTAATCTTGACTCACTGGTAAAAGCAGGTTATAAAGAAATTCATAAAGATCTATACCTTATGCCTATTGAAGTAGGGCAGATAGTACGTTTGAACAATGTATTTTTTGACGTTGATAAATGGAACTTACGTAAAGAATCATTCATTGAATTAGACCGGGTAGTAAAATTGATGACAGATAACCCGGCAATTGAAATTGAAATTAGTGCACACACGGATAGCGACGGATCTGACGATCACAATTTCAAACTTAGTGATAACAGGGCAAAATCTGTAATGGATTATATAATTTCTAAAGGAGTTAATGAAACCCGTATTACTTCAAAAGGGTATGGAGAAACAAAACCTATTGCCACTAACGATAACGCCGAAGGAAAACAAATTAACCGAAGGGTTGAATTTAAAATATCAGGCAACTAGTACTATAATAAAATTCGATTTACAAAGAGGTGAAGCAAGACGTTTCACCTCTTTGCTTTTTTATACCTGTTAAATGAGAAGGAGTCTGGCCTTCGGTACCGACCATAATGTGTTTCTTTTTTTAAATAAATCGCCAAAGTATTTGGAATTTACATAACCAGTACTATATTTGCAGTGTACTAATACAATAGTACACTAAATCACTAAATATGATTTCGATTAAAAACCTCCATTTTGCTTATAAGCGGAAAAAGATCTTCACCGGGTTAAGCCTGGATCTGCAGCCTGGTTATATATATGGTTTGCTTGGAAAAAACGGCACAGGTAAGTCAACGCTGCTGCGCAACATTTCCGGACACCTTTTTCCCGACAGTGGAAGCATTACTGTATCAGGCGAAATACCCGGCAAGCGTAATCCTTCTTTTTTACAGGAAGTTTTTTTAGTGGCAGAAGAATTTTTTCTGCCGAATATAACCACAGATAAACTGGTAAAACACAATGCCCCGTTTTACCCGAAATTTAACTACGACCAGTTTAACCGCTATATAAAAGAATTTGATATTCCTGTTGAAAATCCAATACAGGATATGAGTTACGGCCAGAAGAAAAAGGTATTGATCAGCTTTGGCTTAGCCTGCAATACTTCTTTACTCCTGATGGATGAACCAACCAATGGTTTGGATATTATGAGCAAAAGCCAGTTCAGAAAAGTAATAGCCGGTGCACTCGATGAGAAAAAATCAATCATCATCAGTACGCACCAGGTAAAAGATCTCGAAAATCTTATTGACCGCATTACCATTATTGATGAAGGGAAGATTCTTTTCGACCAAACCGTTGAGCAGATCAGCAAAAAGCTGCAATTCAAAATATCATTCGACCAGGAAGAAATTCAGCAAGCTTTATATAACGAGAGTTCATTAAAGGGAAATGCCATTATTACCCACAATATTGATGGAGAAGACACAAAGCTTGACCTGGAAATGCTGTACAAGGGAATCATTACTAACCAGGCTAAAATTCAATCCGCCTTCTAAAAAAGACGTTATGCAGAATACATTCAGCTTTTCACGACTCTGGCTCCTTATAAAAAAACAATGGTTCGACAATTCACGGCTGTACGGTTTGTCAGCATCAGCATTAATAGGAATACTCACTATCATTTTTACGATCTGGTGGTTAGCGAATAAATTTGATTACCATTTTGACGAAATAACAACCAATGTTATTTTCTTCGTTATGTTGTTTGTTACGGGGCTCATCTTTTCCAGCACTACCTTTTCTACGCTGGGAGATAAAGCAAAAGGACTTTATTGGTTGAGTGTTCCTGCAACTACTGTAGAAAAATTAGTTTGCGGAATTTTTTATTCCTGCCTCGTATTCCTGGCAATCTATTTTACCAGTTTCTGGTTAATTAAACACATATTCTTCTTTATAATTGAACTGAACCCACGCAATACTGTCAGGAGAATAGACCCTAATGATGTTTTTGAAAGAGAAGTGACTCCAATTCTTTTCTATATCTTTTTTGCTGTACAGGCATTATTTATATTAGGCTCGGTTTATTTTGAGCGGTTCGCTTTTATTAAAACCTTACTTGTGGCAGTATTTATAGCTTTTCTGTTTGTATTGTTCACAATGTTTTTAGGACACAATCTGTTACCAGGTAACCTTGGTGTAAAAGGGTTTACTGATTTCCGGGTGTATGCGGAAAATGAACCGCCGAAATTATATCGTTTACCCGGTTGGATAGACGATGTATTAGTCCCCATTATAAAGTTCATATGGGTTCCGGTTCTTTTAACAGCTACTTATTTCAGGTTGAAGGAAAAAGAGATTTAGTGTAACCGACAAAAATTTACATTATGCAGTTTAAAGATAATCAATCAATATATCTACAGATCGCCGATCATCTTTGCGAGAAAATACTACTCAAAGAATGGAAACCCGAAGAGCGTATTCCTTCGGTAAGAGAACTGGCGGTGTTGCTTGAAGTAAACCCTAATACAGTAATGCGCACATTTGAATTTCTGCAACAACAGGAGATCATTTATAACCAGCGTGGTATAGGATATTTTGTAGCACAGAAAGCATATGCCAATGCACTTAATTATCGTAAAGAAGAATTTATGCAAAAAGATCTTCCTGGTGTGTTCAGAAACATGTACCTGCTGGGGATGGATACGGAAGAGCTAAAACCACGTTTTGAAAAATTCATCAAACAAAATTTTTCTTAGCCAAACAACATAGTTATGAAAACAAGTAACAAAATATTAGTAGGATTATTTCTTTTCCCTTTTCTGATTGTGCTTTTTATTGACCTGACACTGTACGCCAAAATAAAAAAAGGCGATTATGTGTCAGTTGAGCAGGCAGAAATAGAAACCAGTATTTCGCAAAAACTTACGCCGTTTACAGATATAACAGTTGATAATTTTACCAATGGAAGAATAGAAATAAAACACAGCGATAGTTTTTCTATCCGATATGGAAAGTGGGAGAAGGATAATATTTTTTATGAAAATCAAAACAACAAGCTGGTTGTAATGAAAAGTAAACTGAATGATTATGGCACAGTAACGATTTACTGTCCATCTTTCACCAGCCTTTCATTTAATGGCGTTGAAGTATTTGTAGATTCTATGCAACTGGGGAATGTTACACTTAATGTAGGCACAGAAGCAAGGCTTGAATTTGGAGCCAGTGCTGAAAACGTAGTTATCAGTGGAAAAAGAGGCGCTGGTATATCCTTTCAAAACAATGTGGTTATAGATACGCTTAATATGCATTTATATAATGGCGCCGAATTTAATAAAGCGCAGGGCACTATAAAACAGGCAGGAACTATCACGCTCGAAGACAGCGCATCGTTAAATGTAGATGGCACAACCATGCGCATGCTGATGAAAAAAACCGACACAACAACCAAACAATAGGCAATATACTAATACATCTTTTATGAGAATCAAACGTCCATCTTTCATCATGTTGGTTACCATACTGATGCTGGTGATTGTACTTCATAATAAACTACATTCTGAAATGAACATAGAACAGGTGCAGGTTCAAAGTGAGCAACATGAACTTCCTGCTTACGGTAAAGCAGATTTTATACCATCTGCGTTTTTAAGGTTAACAGAATAGTCAGGTACAATACAATCATACTCATCCATATATTATTGAACAACTACCTAGAGGGGTTACAATAATAATTTTTTACACTTCTTGATTTGGATTGAACCATTTTTGCACCTGTACTAAACTACTTTCTTCTTACGCTTCACTGACCTTTGATTCTTTATAGAATTAAACTTATGGCTTATTTTTGTCTGATATGGCAATTCCATTAGCAGAACGGTTACGCCCAGAATCATTAGATGAATTGATGGGTCAGGAACACCTACGGGTAAAGGAAGTATTTTACGCAAGGCTATTGAACAAGGCAAAATACCTTCCATGATTTTGTGGGGACCACCAGGCGTGGGCAAAACCACCATTGCTAATATTATTGCGCACACGTTAAATATTCCATTTTATACTTTAAGCGCTATCAGCGCCGGTGTAAAAGAAGTGAGAGAGATTATCGAAAAAGCAAAATTTCAACCCGAAAGCATTTTATTTATTGATGAAATTCACAGGTTCAATAAAGGGCAGCAGGATGCTTTGCTTGGAGCTGTTGAAAAAGGTACTATTACGCTTATAGGGGCAACTACAGAAAATCCATCTTTTGAAGTGAATTCGGCCCTTTTAAGCAGGTGCCTGGTATATGTGCTTAAACCCCTGGATGAAGCCGCGTTGATTTCACTGCTCAGGTTTGCGATAGATAACGATGTTGTATTGAAGGAACGAAAAATTACGCTGACAGAAACTTCCGCGCTGATTAATATTTCTGGCGGTGATGCAAGAAAGTTATTGAACCTGTTTGAAATTGTAGCAGATGCCATTCCAGAAAAAGAAGAAGCAAAGATTACAGATGAACTGGTAATGGATATTGCGCAAAAAAGAATTGAATTGTACGACAAAAGTGGGGAGCAACATTACGATATTATATCGATTTATCAAATCAATAAGGGGAAGTGACCCTAACGCCGCGGTATATTGGCTGGCCCGAATGATTGAGGGAGGAGAAGATGTAAAGTTTATTGCGCGCCGAATGGTAATTTTAGCCAGTGAAGATATTGGTAACGCTAACGCCAACGCGCTTTTATTAGCGAATGCCACTTTTGAAGCAGTTAATAAAATTGGTTACCCCGAAGCGAGAATCATATTATCGCAATGTGCCACTTACCTGGCATCGTCGCCCAAAAGCAATGCATCCTATATGGCTATGTGACAGGCAATTGCGGCAGTAAAAGAATATGGCGATTTACCTGTGCCACTTCACATAAGAAACGCGTCAACCAGGCTCATGAAAATCTGATTGCTGGAAAAGAATACGCCTGATTGAGTTACCGCTATCAACACCTCCCGGAAAACGCTATGATCCCAGTTGCAGGGGAAGAACGAGAAACGGTTGTCGTTGCAGGGAGAAAATATTAAAATACGCAACACGAACAATCACAGAATTACCATAGATCAATTTTATGCAACTGCAATGGACATTAACATCTTTTGAGCAGCTCAGTGTATATCAATTATATAAGATAATGCAACTACGCAATGCTGTATTTGTGGTTGAACAAAACTGTAACTTCCAGGATGCAGATGATAAGGATCAACAAGCCTGGCATTTGTGCGCATGGCATGAAGACGCACTTGTGGCTTACACCCGTTTACTGCCGCCGGGCATATCATATGCAGAAGCATCTATAGGAAGAGTATTGAATGCCAGGAGTGTAAGAGGCAGAAATGTAGGCAAAGAGCTGATGGAAAGATCTATTGAAGCTGTTTATCAACTATTCGGCAACACTCCTATTAAAATAGGTGCACAATTGTATCTAAAAAAATTCTACCAAAGCTTTGGTTTTACAACCTGCAGCGATATATACCTCGAAGATGAGATAGAACACATTAAGATGATTCTTCCCTGAGTTTTTATCACATGTTAATACTTCGCGTGCTATCATAAGGCAAAATACTTATGCTATAATATTTTGCATTATCCTCCGTTAATTAAGCCAGTCCTTTACTTTTTGAAAGCTTAAAATTCGGTTCCATGAAGAAAAATGTACCTAGCCTATTATTTCGTGCATGCATGCTCATTGCAGCAAGCATAGTATCTGCAAAATCATATTGCCAATATCATTTTTTTGGCAAACCTGTTTACGAAATAGGAATAAATGTTGGTCCTTCAAACCTTCTCGGAGACCTTGGCGGCAATAAAGGTATCGGCACAACTTTCATTAAAGACAATAATATACAAACCACAACACTTATGAAAGGGTTGCACCTTTCAGTAAGACCGAGTGAATTTATTGGATTTTCTCTTTCAGGTAATATAACTACGCTAGAAGCAGCCGACAGTATTATAAAAAATAAAGGAGGGCTTGAGGTAGCAAGAAAAGACAGAAATCTTTCTGTAAGAACAAAAATTCAGGAACTTACTTTAACTACTGAAATCTACCCTACCGTTTTACTGGAAGAAGACGACAAAGACTTATATCATAAATTCCGTCCTTATGGAATTATAGGTATTGGTGTTTTTCATTTTAACCCGCAGGCACAATACACAGCACCAGATGGAACAACAAGTATGGTAGACCTTCAACCCTTACGCACAGAAGGACAAGGTATGCCGCAATATCCCGGTTCAAAACCTTACAGCCTTACGCAAATCAATATTCCTTATGGTGTTGGTATAAGATATTATTTCTCAGATATAGTAAGTGCTTCATTTGAATTAGTAAACAGGAAAACATTCACTGACTATATTGACGATGTAAGTAAAACATATGTATCTGATGCTGATTTTGACAATTACTTTGGCGCAGGTTCAGCCACCGCTGCTATTGCCAAGCAAATGCATAACAAGGCGGCGCAGGTAAGTCCGGGAGTAAGAATTGCGAATTATAATGCAGGTGATAAAAGAGGCGCTGGAAACAGATCAGATTCTTATTACTCAGGAACATTAAAAATAAGCATCCGACTGAGCAGAGATCATTCAGGAGAAATATCCTGCCCGATGAGGTTCTAATCATTAACCAATAGCTGTATTTCTTAAATAGACCCCCGTATGAGAACCATTAAAAGAAGCCTTCCTTCAAACATTACTATTATAAGGATCGCAGTTTTAGCTTTATTGATCATTTACACACTTATCGCAAACGCGTAAAATATTTCACACCTCTATTGTTTATAGTGCATCTGTTGTTTAACAGACTGCACTATATTTTTTTGTTTACACCATATTGATTTATTGAAAATCATTCTTATTACTAATGTATCTGTAATTTGCAGGTATTGATTAACATATTAATACTCGCCTTGCCATGCAACATGAAGATGATTTTTACGAGGGAATGGGAACTGCCGCGATTCACTCAACAGCAACAGCAAATACTGCAAATGCCCACCTGATGCCGATATTTGCCAGCTCTACTTTTACATTTGACAGTGCGGAGCAGGGTATGAACAGATTTTCAGGTAAGGAATCAGGCTTTATATATTCCCGCTTCGGTAATCCTACTACCAATGCGGCGGCTGAAGCTATCGCAAACCTGGAAGCTTTCAAGATAAAATATGAAGAACAAACCCTTTCCCTAAAAGCTTTATTACACGCAAGTGGACAGGCTGCAATGGCAACCATGTTTCTCTCTAATATATCAGCAGGTGATACTGTTCTTTCTCATTTCTCTTTGTATGGCGGTACTCATGAGTTTTTATACAACTTTCTTCCGCACTTCGGCATACATTCATTAATCGTTGATCTGAAAGATTTAAATAAAGTAGAAGATATACTCAGAAAGACGCCATCGCTTAAAATAATCCATATTGAAACACCGGCAAACCCTACTATGGATTGTATAGATATTGCGGCTGTTTGTGGCCTGGCGAAAAAATATAATATTAAAGTGACGGTAGATAATACATTTGCCACGCCATATCTGCAACAACCTTTCAGCTACGGTGCAGACTTTGTTTTTCATTCCACCACTAAATTTTTAAATGGTCATGGCACTTCAATTGGCGGGGTACTTGTTGGAAAAGATCCTGTATTTATGCAAACCAAGGCTTATGAAACGTATAAATTATTGGGCTCAACCAGTAGCCCTTTCGACGCCTTTTTATTGCTGCAGGGGATTAAAACACTTGAGGTGCGCATGACTAAACATTGCGAGAACGCTATGGACATTGCTGCCTTTTTAAACAAACATCCGGCAATAGCCAAAGTAAATTATAACGGACTTCCCTCCCATCCTGACCATGCTATCTCAAAAAAACAAATGCGGTTACCCGGCGCCGTTTTAAGCTTTGAATTAAAAGGAGGATTAGAAGAAGGTAAACGTTTCATCAACAAACTAAAGGTATGTACCCGTGCCGTTTCTTTGGGAACTGTTGATACATTAATCTCTCACCCTGCATCTATGTCGCACTCGGGCGTGAGCGCGGAAGACAGAATAAAATCAGGCGTAACGGATGGTTTGATAAGGATGAGTGTAGGATTGGAAAATATCCAGGACCTGACAAAAGATCTTGACCAGGCATTGGATAAATAATTTCTTCATTATTTCCGCATAGGTTAATCCATTTGAAAATCAAATTGATCGTATGATTCGGTTCGCCATGCAAGCTGCTGCGTGGAAGGTGATATAGCAAATAAAGGAGAAAAAGTTTTTACTTTAACAGTTTTGCCATCAGGTAAAAATTCAAGAATGCGTAGCCAACCGTCTCCCCCATTTCCATTCCAGCCACCACCCATCGCCTGCGCGTTAAATACCATCTGATTTACTTTTTTACCAGCGGCATTCTTGTCCGTTCTAAAGCCCACATGCCCGCGTGCGTTGTTGGATTCGCCAATATGCCCTGAAAAAACTAATTGTATATTGGAAGAGGGCTGTACCAGTTTACGCCATATATCTTCACCAGAGTTCGCATCAGTTACTTTATAATTCTCTTTTTCGAGATGTTTATTTTCTGAAGTAAGATATGCGTGGGTAAGTATTATACCGGTATGATTTTTATATTTATCCTGGTTGAACGTTTTTTTAGCCCATGCAATAATTGTATCTCTTGGAGAGAATTCAAGTGTACACAACAAAAATTTTCTACCCTGCGGGGAGGTAAATTCAAACGCGGCGTTTTCAAGTGTAGGAATTTCTTCGGCGTTTAACCCTACTTCCCTGATTCCTTTTTGCGTGAGAAAATTTTTATCAACAGGAAAGTATTTATAAAAGTTAGAACGCCTCACACTGATATCGCTGTATCCATAATCATGATTGCCGGCAGCAAGCATATAAGGCACTTTGCCATCTAACCTGTTGAAGGCATGCGAAACAGATTCCCATTGGGTTTTACTAGGTTGATTTCCTTCTATACCATCAGGATTAATCATGTTGTTGTTCTGAACAAGGTCGCCTGTGCAGATTACGAGCCTGATATTGAGCTTATCAACATTTTCACTTATCCACGCAGTCATCAATTCAAACAGTGGTTGATTGCGGGCAAACTTTTGGTAAGATTGCGGATCGGGTAACATTATAATTGACCATGAAGCAGAATCGCTGAGGACTGGAGGTTGATATTTGTTCTGTTGCCCGAAGGCAGCTGTCGAAAACGCAACAAAAAACAATGCTGAGGAAATCAGGAAAGAAAATGACTTTGTACGCATCGCTGAAGAAATTACAATTCACTTTAAAACAAAAGCTATATCTCTTCAAAGGAAATGAAGATTGTATAATATACCTAAACAATTTTATGAGAAGAAAACAGTTACGGAATTAATTTACAACGATTCCAGGAATTTAATCAGCGCATTTCTTTCATCAGCGCTCATAGCCTTTACCTTATTGCGGGCTTGCAGCGCCTCACCACCGTGCCACATAACAGCTTCCATTAAACTCCGCGCTCTGCCATCATGCAAAAAATTGTTGTGCCCGTTTACCTTTTGTGTAAGCCCTATGCCCCATAATGGAGCCGTCCTCCATTCATTACCTGTAGCCAGAAAATCAGGGCGGTTGTCTGCCAAGCTATCGCCCATATCATGCAAAAGCAAATCTGTATAAGGATGTATGAACTGGTTACTAATAGATGGGAAGCTAACGTTTACGGCAGTACGCATATCCGGCACATGGCATTTTGCACAACCTGCCTGGGTAAACAATTGTTTGCCCTGTTGCACCGAAGCATCATTTAAATTTCTTCTGCCTGGCACTGCCAATGTTTTTACATAAAACTCTACACTGTATAAAAGACTGTCTGATAGTTCAGGATCGTCACTTCGATTATCATATTGCGATTGCCCGGAACTACTCTCATGCGAAAAAACGGAGTTTGTAATTCCTATATCCTGGTTGTATGCGGCTGCTACCTGCTGTAATAAATTGGGTTGATTTGCTTTCCACCCAAAACGTCCGAGTGTTGTAGACTGAGATAGGAAGTTCCATACATAGTTGGCTTTGCCACTAATACCATCTCCATCAATATCCTTTTCATCTACTCTCGCCAATATATCAGCATCACTTACACCCTCAATTAGGCCAAGCCCGAATATAGGTGCGGCTACCCTCGGCGAGAGCATAACATTTGCAGGAAAATCAGTATAATTATTATTTACAGTGTATGTAGGAAAGCGTAGTTTATATTCAGCTCCATCATTAAACATGAAGGATTGCTCCTCATATGTAATGATCACATCTCCTTCTTTTTTTACGCCTATGTTAGCGCGGTTCTGTAATTGTTCTCCATATCCGGGAACAGGGTTCGGACCTCCATGAGGATTCTGACCTGCAATACTTATTCTGAATAACATCAGCACCGAAGTTTCTCCGGCACCGGGTACTTTGCCCCTGCCATCGTTTATGTGGCAAGAGGCACAACCCACATTATTAAATATCGGACCCAACCCTGGATTGATTGGGGCGGGCGCAGATACAAAAGTAGAACTGAACTGTACATCGCCTACTTCGTGTACGCGTTCAAGTGTTTCGTTAAGCGTGGAAAAAGCATGACCAAATGCACCACTGCTTTGGTCAAATACAGTCTGTTGTCCGCCACTTCTCCATTCGTCATCAGGATCGGAATACCCTGCGTCAAACTTATTGCAGGCAAAAAGTATGATACATATAGCGCTTACCAGCAATAAACATATTTTATATGTTCCGGGGATCTTCATTGTAATGGGAGGGGAATGTTATAAAAGTTTCAACAGACAATAAACGCTTATTATTTATTGACCATACTGTTGCAAAAAAGGCTTAAGTTTTTGCGTTAATGCGGTAGCAAGATCATTAATTTTGTCCATTGCAGTTTGCACCAACTGTTGTTTGGTAATAATTGCTTCACCAAAAGGGGCATCAATTGCCTGGAGTGCCGCGATAGCAGTGGAATGCTTTGCTTTTATTTCCTGGTCAAGGGAAAGATTATATACACGAACAAGGTCTTCAATGCCTTTACCGTCAGCGCTGAATTTTCCCTGGTAGATGTCCAATATGCCTTTGATATTGTTGGTAAAATCAGTTAATGAATTCTGAGCAAAAGGGCTTTCTTCCAGTTTAGGATCCTGTGCTTCAAATGGATCTTTTATTTTTCCATTAGCCACTTCTTCACAAATACCTGCCATTGCATCAACAATTGTTTCATAGGCTATACGTGTTGTTTGAAATTCTGTATTGGTTGAAGCACCTGCAGTAGCTAACAGGTTAGCATAACCGCCTGCCCAGCTTGTTTTTGCTTCAGTAGTTAAGTTTTTAAGATTTTTACCCAGCGCCGTAAGATATTCCTTTTCCCTGTCTGTAAAAGCAGAAGCAGCTTTTTTACCATCCTGTCCCCACAATAAATATTCAATGGGATGAAATCCTCTTAGCGCGTCATGGTCTTCGTCCAACCCTTCTATATATGCTTCATCCAGCTCATCGGAGCTTGCGAGCACCGTGTTAAGATCATTGAAGTCAACAGGCCAAGTATCTATACGTGGATCAATTTTATCCACAGCAACCGGTCCGAAAAGCCATGCTTCCGAACGCTCCCAGGTTTCGCGGGTACTTTTCCAGAGTGTGCGACATGCAGTGAGGTTGTCTTCTGTAGGGATGGTGGTAAGTGTATTAATTGCTGTCAATAACTGATCTGCTTTTAAAGCAAGATCTGTGTAGCTGGCAGTACACACATTAGTTGCAGCATTTTCCAATATTTCCTTTTTCAAGGCACTAGTATCGGTTGTGCCATTATCGTCGTTCTTATCGCATGAAGTAATCAATCCTGTAAAAAGGATCAGTAATAAAAAGGATGAACGTATGTTTATCATGATGATAATTATATTAAGTCTATAATAATTCTGTCGTTTGATATCCGCGTATTAAATTTTTTCAAGGGCTTTAAGGCGGGTTCTTTTAAAACATTCCCATCAAAATCAAAAGTGCTTCCATGGGCTGAGCAAATAATTTTTTTATCGGTTGCAGTAAGACCAAACCCTTCGTGTGTACAGCGTAAATTCAATGCGCTATACGCGTCATTTTTTTTCACCAGCAGAATATCGTTTTCAAGCGCAGCGTTTCTTACAACCACCATATTTTTTCCACTGGCAAACTCACTTACAGGAACTTCAACCTGGTTATTTTGAACAGATGTTTTGAATATAGGCATGCCAGCTCCGCAACCTTGCAACAATAAACTGGCGCCTATCAATCCTGCACAATGCATACAGCCTGTTCTTATGAAATCTCTGCGTGTTGCCATTCTCTAAAAATTATATGCTATGCCAAGGTTTATAAACCCATTGCTGGTGTAATAAGGTATAAGCTGCGGAAAAGGCGTTATAATCAGCGCCGGGTTAGGCTCTCCGGTTATCCTTCTTACATAATCCGCTTTAATGGCTATACCGCGTATAGGCTTGTATGTTATACCTCCAATAATGTAATGCTGCGCGTTCGCGTCGTTTTTAATACCGTTACCGGGCAGCTTAGCGCTCAGGTTCATATATTCATATCTGCCAAACACTGCAAAAGTTTTCGCGTCTTTATGTTTTGCATATAACAGATTAAAAGCCGCTTCGGCATAACCACCATAAATTTCTTTAGGTGTATTATTAGCATATGCCTGGTTAATGTTTGAAGCATCCGGTATTCTAATGATAGTTCCAATAGCTCTGAAATTCCATCCATTGTTATTATACTGAGCGTTTGCTTCACCCAGCATTACAGGATTACCAAAAGGACCGGAGTTGAGATGCAGACTGTCTGCCACCCGTTTTTCAACTGCGGTAGAACCACCAATATATCCCGAAAGCTGAAGACGGAAATTATCAATATAATACAATAAAGAACCCGAAGCACCCAATCCTAAACCAGTGGCGGCTGAACCAAGCTGTCTTCCTTCACGTATACCGCTACCGTTGCTAAAGCGTGAGGAATTTAATCCATTGGTTAAGGTAAAACTGTAATTAAGTCCAGGTAACTGTTTAATGGTTCCATAAATTCCAGCGCCAACTTCCCGCCAGGTAGAAGGAATAACTAACTCTTCCAAAAAAGGGCGATCAACACCATTGAACGTAGTTGGCAAATGATTTTCGTTGATAATGCCCAAGCGCGGAATAAAAAGACCTGCTACCAGGTATGTGGTGGGATTAAGATTGAACTTAATAAAAGCCTGCTCCATACTGATCCCACCTTTACCAATGCCGGCTTCATCACCTGCCTGACCAACTACCAGTGCGTCTTCTAACTCCAATTCTGTAAACAGCGATATTTTGTTATTGAACTTATGCCCAACAAAAAGTACCACTCTGTTCAAAGAAGCTTCTGCATTTTTTCTTCGAGTATCAAGACTGTATTTAGCCTCACCATAACCAGAAATAATGGTTGATTGTTCTTTTGAAACGAGCCCGGCGTATAAACTATCCTCACCTGTGAGTACCTGCGCATAGGAAGAAACACAAAAAAAAACGGTGCTGAGGGTAATCAGCAGATAACATTTGTGGAAAAATCGCATAGAGATCTTTAATTGGGCGCAAAGTTTAGCGTATAAATACTTTTTGAGTTACGAAATGCGGAAAAAAGCTGTCATGCGATTGTAAATAAAGTGTGTTAAGGCAGAAGCGCTTTTATAACAACAGGTTGATGATCTGAAGGATATCGTTGATCTTTGGCATCAGTAAGTACGCCATATTTTAATACCTTAATGGCCTTGCTCACAAAAATATAATCAATACGGTTTTTCATGGGAGCATCAAACTTAAAGGCATTAAATGTGCCTTCTGGTCCATAAGGGGGTATTTCGGTTACTTTATAGGCATCATTAAGTGTCGTTTGCATGTGCTGTATCTGTTCGGTTTCGGGCGTTGAATTAAAATCACCTACACAAATAGCAGTAACTCCTTTTGCAATTTCATTTATCTTCTTAACCATCAATTTACCAGATTCCTTTCGCGCAATTACACCCTGGTGATCAAAATGAACACAAAAGAAAAAGAATTCTTTTTTGGAGAGCAGGTCTTTGAATTTACCCCAGGAGCAAATACGGTTACAACATTTAGCGTCCCATCCTTTCCCTGGTTTGTCAGGCGTTTCGCTCAGCCAAAAGTCTCCTGATGCTAACAACTTAAATCTTTCTTTACGATAAAATATTGCCGAATGTTCGCCAGCTTCATTTCCATCATCACGCCCCTTTCCTGTATAAGTGTACTCCTTTAATTCAGCTATACCCTTTATTTGGTTAATCAAGCCTTCTTCTGTACCAAAAATATCAAACTCATGAAATTGAATGAGGGCTTTTACATTTTCTTTTCTATACGGCCATGCGTTCAGGCTATCACCCATATTATCATAACGGATATTATATGTGGCAATAGTGATAGGAATATTTTTTTGTGCGAACGCTATTTGCAAAAAAGAAACGCAAAGAAAAAGAACACTTATTTTTTTCATATACAAACAATATGGATCAACAAATATAAAAGCCTCTGCTAAATTTAATGTTAAGCAACCCGATTACTGATTTATACAAACAGTCCCCATTCATCTTCATGTTCATCCTTTACAAAAGTATTAACCCATGCCCTAAACAACTCACGGAAAATATCCATTTCTCTTTCTATGGCATCAGCATACTTTTCTTCACCGGCTCCTACCATAGCAGTAAAAACTATCTGCTCCATCATTTCGCGGCAGTTGTTACGAACGATAGAAGCGTTTTCCATTTTTAATGTATACAAATCAGCACCTGCTGCGCCAATAATTTTGGGTGCAACAATAAAAAGGTTTTGCCAGATAAGCTCACGATTTTTTTCGGCATGATCATATTCTTTAGAGTCCTGAAGCGTTTCACAATAAGACTCCACCAATAAAAAAATTTCACGCCATTTATTATATAGTTTTTCTGCTGCTTCCAATTGTGGCTTGAGCTTCCACTCCTCTCCTTCAAATCTCTTTTTCAGCCTCTGGTGATCATCCCAGGCCGGCAAACTATGCATGTCATCAAAATCCATAAAAAAGTAAGGTTTGTGGTTTAGGGTTTAGGGTTTATCAAACTATAAACAACAAACCATAAACTTATAAAAGTTTATTCGCTATCTCTTGCCAGTTGTTTACTCTTTCATATCCAGTTTCTTCAGCATTTAATATAGTACTATAAAGATATGGCTTCCCTTTAAAATGTACCAGGTTACGTACATGATCATCTATCATATAGTCACCGGCAATCATGCGTTTGTCTCCACATAGTACTAATTTTTGCCACCCTAAAAATGGGAAATGTTCGTTTAGCCATTCCAGTTTATCTTTCAAAGAATCAGGAAATTCCATGGCGGCTGAAACGATAAATACCTCATATTTTTTATTCAACTCGTTCACTACGTCAACGCAATCTTCCATTACCGGCAGGTGCCTGAAAAAACCCTGGCTGAATAAACGGTCTCTTACAATAGAACGGTATTGATCAGGAATCCCCAACAACCATGAACCTTTCATTTTTGAATAATCTATAGGTTCACTATAATTATTATTGTACCATTCAAACATTGCTCCCATCGTATCTGCCATCA
The DNA here is from genome assembly GCA_044223805.1 of Agriterribacter sp. GTDB lineage: Bacteria > Bacteroidota > Bacteroidia > Chitinophagales > Chitinophagaceae > Agriterribacter. The sequence continues at coordinate 11,083 of JBGALP010000042.1, read as the reverse complement.
CCTCGTCCATATCTATAATTACTCTTTCCATTTAACTATTTCAGATTTGAAATTTGAAGCCCATCCTGACCTTCCCGAGGGGAAGGAACTCAGCCCACAGTTCCCGCTTTTCAAGAAGTGCTTATTAATTGTTTACTTTTGAATTATCTTTTCCTTATTCCATTGTTCCCGCCCGTTTCTGCCTTCTTACTTCTGCCTTTCTTTCAATTCTTCCTTTAAATAAAACCCTGTATGGCTTTCTTTACATTTCACTAATCCTTCGGGCGTTCCTTCAAACAAAACTGTTCCTCCGCCATCACCACCTTCAGGTCCAATATCAATAATATGATCAGCTACTTTTATTACATCCATATTATGTTCTATCACTAATACCGTATTACCACGATCAGTTAATTTATTTAGTACTACCAATAAGTGTTGTATGTCTTCAAAATGCAGCCCGGTAGTTGGTTCATCTAAAATGTAAAAGGTTTTTCCTGTATCTTTTTTTGCCAGTTCGGTAGAAAGTTTTACTCTTTGCGCTTCACCACCACTAAGCGTAACCGCATTTTGCCCAAGCGTTATGTAACCTAATCCAACTTCTTGTAATACTTTTATTTTACGATAGAGATACGGCACCGCCTGGAAAAATTCCACAGCTTCATCTACGGTCATATCCAGCACATCACTGATAGATTTTCCTTTATAGCGAATTTCCAGTGTTTCTCTATTATATCTTTTACCCTGGCATTTTTCACAATGCACATACACATCCGGAAGAAAATTCATTTCTATCACTCGCATACCACCGCCTTCACATACTTCACAACGACCGCTTTTTACATTGAAAGAAAACCGTCCTGCATTATATCCCCGGATCTTTGCTTCAGGCACAACAGCGAACAACTGCCTTATTTCTGTAAAGAAACCGCAATAAGTTGCAGGATTACTTCTTGGCGTTCTGCCAATGGGCGACTGATCAATTTCAATTACCTTGTCTATATTTTCCAGTCCTTTTACACTACTATATTCTAAAGGTTGCACCCGAGAATTATAAGCATGTTTGCTAAGAATAGGGTATAGTGTTTCGTTTACCAGGGTTGATTTACCACTACCACTCACTCCTGTAACTACAATAAATTTCCCCAACGGAAACTTCACGTTTACTTTGCGGAGATTATTTCCATTCGCTCCTTTTATTTCCAATATTTTACCATTCCCTTTTCTGCGTTCATCCGGCACTTTTATTTTTCTATGCCCGTTGAGATAAGAAGAAGTAAGCGTATCTAATTTTAATAAATCCGCAGGTTTGCCCTGCGCCACAATTTTACCTCCATGAAAGCCAGCACGCGGACCAATATCTATCAGGTAGTCTGCCGCCAGCATAATATCTTTATCGTGCTCCACCACCAACACGCTGTTGCCAATATCTCTAAGATGTTGCAGCGCGGTGATCAGTCGTTGATTATCTCTTTGATGCAAACCAATGGAAGGCTCGTCGAGTATATATGTGATGCCCTGCAACTGGGAGCCAATTTGGGTTGCCAATCTTATACGTTGCGATTCTCCACCGCTCAAGGTGCGTGAAGAACGATTCAGCGTGAGATAAGTTAAACCTACATCCAATAAAAATCCAAGCCTTTCACGTATCTCTTTAAGCAGATCTTTAGCAATAATATTTTGCTTGTTCGACAAGCGATCTTCCGCACCGGAAAACCAATGCATTAACGCATCAAGATTAAGATCACTCAGTTCAGCAATATTTTTTTCATCTACTTTAAACCACAGGCTTTCTTTCTTAAGTCTTGCACCGCCGCAGGTTTCGCAGGTTTTTAATTCCATGAATTGCTCTACCCATTGCTGAATGTTTTCGGTGCTTGCACCTGCAAACCATCTTTTCAATTGATTTACTATACCTTCAAATTCTGTAGTATATGCCTGTCCGTTAGTTGGTACGTCGTCGAAGTTTAAATGCGTATCTGATGAACCAGCTTCATCACCATATAAAATCAAATTCATCACCTTTTCAGGTAAATCCTTAATGGGTTTATCTAAACTGAACTTATTTTTCTTAGCCAATTGCTGTACCTGGGTAAACACATATGCTTCTCTTTCGCCACCCAATGGCGCAATACCACCTTCATTAATACTTAACTCCCGGTTAGGAATAATCGCTTCCATGCTTACCTGGTATACAGAACCCAAACCTTTACACACGGGGCATGCGCCATATGGTGAGTTGAATGAGAAACTATTAGGTGAAGGTTCTTCGTAGGAAATACCAGTATCTTCGCACATCAGCATCTTGGAATAAAATGCATCACCACTATTTTTCGCTGTAGTTTCAGCGGGACTAATAAACATCAGGTCCTTACCCATTTTCAGCGCCTGTTGCACACTCTGGCTTATCCTTACCCTGAATTCATCATCCACTTTCAAGCGGTCAACCACTACTTCTATATCGTGAATTTTATAACGGTCCACCTGCATTTTAGCAGTAAGATCTTTTATTTCTCCATCTATCCTTACTTTTAAAAATCCTTTCTTTCTGATCTCTTCAAACAGTTCACGGTAATGTCCTTTGCGACCACGAACGAGTGGAGCCAGTATAGAAATTTTTTGCGCCTTGAATCTTTTGAAAATATTCTCTACAATTTCCTCTTCACTCCATTTCACCATCTGCTTACCTGTGTTGTAGGAATACGCTTCGCCTATACGTGCATATAATAAACGCAAAAAGTCATACACTTCCGTTACTGTACCAACTGTTGAGCGTGGATTTTTGTTGGTGGTTTTTTGTTCGATAGAAATTACAGGTGAGAGCCCGGTAATCTTATCCACATCGGGTCGCTCCATGTCACCAATAAACTGCCGGGCATAAGCGCCGAACGTTTCCATATACCTGCGTTGCCCTTCAGCATATATAGTATCAAAAGCCAGCGATGATTTACCACTACCGCTAATGCCTGTAACAACAACCAACTGATTTTTGGGAATGCTGATATCAATATTCTTAAGGTTGTGAACCCTTGCGCCAAATACCTCTATCTGCTCGTGATTCGGAGAGGCAACATCAACACCATTCGAATTGTTTTCCTTTGCTTTTGCCATAAAAGATAGCGAAGATACTAAAAATATTAGGATTGAAAGATTTGTGAGAATATTATGTAGCCAGCTCCAGAACTACTATCATCGCCTGTTGCGTCGCACACTTGTGCTTTCGGAATCCTATTAAGCAATACAAGCAGATATAGAGCTCCATTTGCATTCTCTTAAACAAAAGACAACAAAAAATATTCATCGCTATTTATTGTGCCGTAATCTCAATCACCCCACTCGTTAACTGTCCATTTAAAAACCAATTCAATCCTACCTTCATCAGGTAATCGCCACTGAATGTTTCACCGGTTTGAGCGCAATGCGCTTTTTCGCCAGGCATTGTATTGATCTCTTTAATGGTATATTGTTTTTCAGGATTAAGTCCCTGCAATTTTACAGGAGCAAATACATCGCCGAATTTTGGATGAAGATTAAAAGCGAACAATACCGCTTTTTGTTTGTTTTCATCAACACTCATTAATGCCGAATTAAGATGATCGTAAGGATCAATCAAACGGTAGATATTACCAAACCCAATTGTACTTTGTAAACTTTTATAATGCTGAACAGCTTCTTTACAAAACTGCAATTCTTTCTCACTCAAATGATCTATATCAATATCAAAACCAAGCTTGCCCATCATAGCAACATCTGTTCTGAATTTGATAGATTGTTTACCCCATGATGTTACATGTGCGCAAGTAGCTGCCGCAGGAAAAAAATAAGAATAACCCCATTGTATAAATATTCTGCTTTCACCATCTGTATTATCGCTCGGCCAAAACTCCTGGAAATATTTCAAGCCTCCGTATTCTGCCCTTCCGCCGCCACCTGAACACCACATCATTTCTACGTCGGGATATTGTTTACGTATTCTTTCCAGCACAGCATATAACCCACGCACATAATCAATATACATCGCATCCTGGTTATCCTTCAGGTAGGGCGAGTAAGCGCTGGTCATATACCGGTTGCAATCCCATTTGATGTAGGCTATGGTTGGATTGTTCAACAGCAAATTATTGATCACATTATATACATGTTCCTGTACAGCAGGATTAGTAACATCAAGCACCAATTGATTCCGCCTCAATTGATCAGGGCGGTCAGGAAATCTTATAACCCAATCCGGATGCTTTTCATACAGTTCAGATTTGGGATTTACCATTTCAGGTTCAACCCAAATTCCAAATTTAACTCCTCTTTTTTCTGCTTCTCTAACCAAATAACCAATGCCATCCGGCAGTTTCTTTTTGTTCGCTTCCCAATCACCTAATCCTGCATTATCGCTATTTCGGGGATATTTGTTGGCAAACCAGCCATCATCCAGCAAAAACAAGTCAACGCCAAGATGCTTTGTATTATCAAACAACTTACCAAGCTTTTGTTCATCAAAATCAAACCCTGTTGCCTCCCAATTATTAAGCAATGTCTGCCTGGGTGTTCTACCTTTCCATATCCCATATTGTAATGCCCATTGGTGTAAATTTCGACTCGCCTGCCCTTTTCCGTTAGTGGAATAAGTATATATAAAAGGTGGGGTATCGAATGGCTTTCCAGGTTGTAAAGAATAGGCGCTTTGGTAGGAATTAATTCCGGGAATAATATGCAACTGGTGACCAACATCTTCACTGTAACGAATGTTCTCAAACAGAATATTAAAATTCCCGCTCCATGCCAGTGTTCCGGCAAGCACCTCTCCTGTGGTTTCCGTTGCGGGCTCGTTTATAGAAAGCAGGAACGAAGGATTATCGAAATTAGTAGCACGTGTGCCCAATTTGGAATCAATCGTTTTTATTCCTGCGGGAAGTGAGGTTTCTTCCATATGCATTTCATTGGCCCAATCGCCGAAGAAGTGCATGAGATAATATTTGTATGCGGCAAAGTGAAGGCATGAAGATGCGAACCTCTCAAGCGTGATCGCTTTTTTTTCTTTATGCACTATAGTGGTCCACTGCTCTATTACATCCTGTTTTGCATAAGCCCTTGTATGCAAAGTCAGCTCAAAAGGATATACAGGGTCTTTTAACAAGATATGCGTTACCGTTATATTTGCTTCAGGATTTTCTGTTGATGAAGAAACATATTGCAATTGAAGGGAGCGGTTACCATTGGCATGTTTAACCGCTATAGCAGGTTCCCGCGCATAAGCGCCGTTACCTGTAATAAATGCTTCAGTACTTTGTGTAATTTTTGCATATTCCCCGGCATTATTCATAGCTGCGCCGAAATACACCTGCTGCAGCGATTTTTCTTTATTTATTTTATACACCAACGCGGTATGATCGGTTTTAATAATGATAAGATCGTTACTAACCTGTGCATTCACACAGTACCCTATAAAAAGAAAACAAACAAAAGCAGCTATTTTTTTCATACAACTATTATTGGCTGATAAATATACGGGGAACTACAAGTATCAGCCTAAAATTTCTGCGCCTGCCAAATCACTTTTTACATTTCCATTAAAAACTGTAGCATTGTATCAAATCTTTTCGCATGAATGGCTACAAAAAATGCTTATCAATCATTTTGTTATTATGTTATGTTCATGCCTTCTCTCAAAAACAAGAGGATTACACCTGGTGGAATCCCGCAGAGAATGCGTTTCCGGTGATCGAGGGTAGAGGCTGGCAAACAGATCTGGCGGGGTTTTACGACCGGCTGCCTGCTAAGGCAGAAAGCCTTGTAAGAAAAGACGTATGGAATCTTTCTAAACACAGCGCCGGCTTGTATATCAAATTCGAAACCAATGCTGCGGATATTATAGTAAAGTATGTTCCGTTGAATAAAAACAACTTTGGTATGCCGCACATGCCGCCTACAGGTGTGAGTGGCGTTGATTTATATGCTATTGATCAAAGCGGTAAATGGGTTTGGGCACCCGGAAAATATTCATTCGGCGACACTATCACCTATCGTTTTTCAAACATGGAAGTTGATCACCAGTTCAAATCGAGACCAAATGAATTCAGGTTGTTTCTTCCACTATACAATGGCGTGAGTTGGATGCAGATTGGCGTACCAAAGAATAGTTCGTTCAGACCGATGCCACTGACCAACGAAAAACCAGTGGTGGTCTATGGCACATCCATCGCTCAGGGTGGCTGCGCATCCCGTCCAGGTTTGGCGTGGACTTCTATACTGGAAAGAAAGCTGGATCGTCCTTTAATTAACCTCGGGTTTTCCGGCAATGGCAGATTAGAACAGCCTGTAATTGATTTGATTAATGAAATTGATGCACAATTATACGTTTTGGATTGTTTACCCAACATGGTTAAAAGTGGAATATTCACAGATGAAGAACTCGAAAAAAGAATAACAGCAGCGGTAAAAAGTATACGTTCAAAACATCCGCTTACGCCAATACTGCTGGTGGAACACAGTCTTAGTAGCGCGACCGCAATTATAGATACAGTGCGTAATAAAGAATGTGAAAATGCCAACAGCGTTGCGCTGAAAGTGTTTGGGAGTTTGTTAAAGGAAGGGGTAAAAAACATATACCCTTTATACAATGAAAACATTGGATTAACCATAGATGCCACGGTAGATGGTGTGCATCCAAACGATATAGGCATGGAACTATACGCTGACGCATACACGAAATGTATTCAATCTGTTTTGCGTGAACCTGAAGGGCAATATTCAACTACGAAGCCGGTTATACAAACAAGAGACGGTTATGATTGGCGCGGAAGACATGAAGCCATAAAGGCATTGAATAAAAAAAATAATTCCCCCAATGTGATCATCGCAAATTCTATTATTCATTTCTGGGCCGGAGAACCCACCGCTGCACGGGTGAGTGGCAAAGAATCCTGGGATAAATACCTTGCACCAATGGGTTTACAGAATATGGGCTTTGGCTGGGACAGAATAGAGAATGCTTTGTGGAGAGTATATCATGGCGCTTTGGATGGATATACACCAAAACATGTAATTGTAATGATTGGCACGAATAACTTACAATTAAATACAGATGAAGAAATTATTGCAGGACTTAAATTATTACTGATTGCGATAAGACTTCGTCAGCCTGAAACCACTGTTTTATTATCAGGCATATTCCCGAGAAGAGATATGGAACAAAGAGTAACGAAAATCAACCACGCGATTGCGGCCCTGGCAAATTCTTCCACAACTGTTTACATTGACCCGGGAAAAATATTATTAAATGCATCAGGCAAAATAGATGAAAAGTTGTTCAGTGATGGATTGCATCCAAATGTGGAAGGATACAATAAGCTGGCGCCTGTGATGGCGGGTTATTTGAAGAAATAATATTGAGTATTTACATATTTTAACTGCTAGTGACAATCTGGAACCTGACGCCTCAAGCCGGTCCCGCTTAAATGGCGGGATATCTGCATCGCCACTGCTTTTCCTTTGAGGAGTTCTATCAGCTTTTGTAAACAACTCTAAACACTATTCTACACCGGTACAAAGCCCACGAAAAAAGGTGGCTTATGCAGATACTGGTAATACATTCCAGAATTTGAAACACATTGTATTTCAAAAAAGGTTCAGCCTTTTAAAGGTTCACCTAATGGGAGAGACCCGATAGGTTTTAAAATTTTTTTTCACAACAGTTTGCAAGCTCATCGGGCCCTCAGAAAGTGCTTTTGCTGGAGATTGATCAACACTTACCGTCATATCCCGCAACAGAATAATTAAATTGCAATGATTTCATCTGCGGAAGAGAAATCTACAGCCATTATTGTAGTGCAGGAGATTTCTCAGTCGCTGGCAACATTATGGCAACTTAAATTCTTGTGCGCTCCTTCGAAAATACGCTAAGATGTTATAGCGGTTACTTTTTCAATACCAATACACTTATTACTGTTTGATTTTGTTCCTCCACTATTATGTATTCGCTTCGCTCTGCGCAAAACTGCAATAGGCGTTCCACAAAAGGCTTTGCCATCAACCGCTGCGGCGTACTTATAATAACAGTAGCACCTTTTTCCAGAAAGAAATGAATAACATGATACAACTTCTCAAATTGTGCTGAATTATAATTTACATCACTTAACAGCAAAGTATCGCAATGCAGTTTGTTGGCATTATTCCAATCCAATACCGAACATTGCATATTAGATACCTTATTCAAAATAGCAGATTGTTGTGCGAAATCAATTGCTTCGGGTACAATATCCGTACAAAGTACCTGCTTTGCGGATTGAGATGAAAGTAATGATGGCAGCCCTAAGCCCGCAGCTAACTCCAATACAGTTTTATCTTTGATATAATGCGGTTGCGCTGCTATAAATTCACATAAGCCAACGGATGCCGGCCACAATTTTGACCAGAATGGAAAAACAGGCGTTTTATCCTGTACACCTGATGCTGTATAATGTTGTTGAACAGAAGCCGCATCAGGCAATATCAGTTGTATGGTTTGATCACCAAAAGTGAAGGTTCTTGTATATGTTCGGAATCCTGAAATCATAAATCTTCCAACTCAAACATACGATATCACTTCAGCTTCCGTAGTTTTTTATTTGCGCTCAGGTGGTTAACTTGCGCACCATGAAATGGCAGCAATTGTACAGTGCTCAACGCAGCGGTAGTGAATTTAAAACAATCCCTTCTCCACAAAATATCAGGACCTCGTATGTGCGGGATTACGACCGCATTATTTTTTCTTCGGCTTTCAGAAGATTGCAGAATAAAACGCAGGTATTTCCTTTGCCCGGCGCGGTGTTTGTGCATAACCGTTTAACCCATAGTCTTGAAGTATCCAGCGTGGGACGTAGCCTGGGTAAAGCTGCAGGAGATATTATTGCAGAGAAAAATCCTGGTGAACCAGAACAGTTTACAGAATTTTACCGCTATGAACTTCCGTCTGTAATAGCAGCCGCATGCCTGGCGCACGATATAGGCAATCCTCCCTTTGGACATAGTGGCGAAGATGCCATCCGGATATTTTTCAATGAACTGGAAGGAGATGCGAAAAAAAGATTTACAAATGAACTGTCAGTATTAGAGCAAAGAGATTTTCTTTTTTTTGAAGGCAACGCCAACGCATTCCGTACGCTCACACATCACTTCAATGAAGAGAGAAAAGGTGGATTTCAACTCACTTATGCAACCCTGGCAAGTATTGTAAAATATCCATGCGATTCTGAACATGGATTTAATAAGCAAGAGCTCGCTACCAAAAAGTCTGGCTTTTTTTCAACCGAGATACACACTTACAAACATCTTGCAAATACATTAGGCATACCTGCAACTGATGCGACTAAAAATATTTTTGCCAGACATCCCTTTGTTTTTTTGGTGGAAGCTGCTGACGATATCTGTTACCGCATTATTGATTTTGAAGATGCGCACAGGCTGGGTATTATTTCCATACAAACCATAGCAGAATTATTTTTGGCGTTTTTTGATAATGAAGAAGGCTTTGATGCCAGAGAGAAAGTGGAACATACTTTTAATAGTATCAAAGACAATAACAATAAAATTCAATTTTTAAGAGCGAAGATCATCAACCTTTTGGTGCATAAGCTCTGTAACATTTTCATTTCCTACGAAAAAGAATTACTTGCCGGGAGTTTGAATCAATCCCTCATGAGCCTGTTGCCGGAAGCCCCATTGAAGATCATTGAAGGAATTGATGCGTTTTCTGTAGAACATATATACAACCACAGATCAGTGGTAGAAATAGAATTGGCGGGCTATAACATTATAGGCTACCTGCTTAAAGAATTTGTATATGCGGTTATGCAACCCAATAGTGCAAAAGCGAGAAAGCTTAGAAATTTAATACCTTCTCAATTTGTTATTACAAACGAGCCCGGACATCTTTTTACTAATTTACAGGCCGTAACAGATTTTATTGCCGGCATGACCGATTTGTATGCCGTAGATCTTTACCGTAAAATGACAGGAACAAGTTTTGCGGCGCCAGGGTTTTGACATTTTTTATTTACGATTCAACGTCGTTGACTTAAAAAGCTGTTTTCATATCCAGCGGAATATCATGTTGGTAGAATAAAAAAACAAATCAGGTTTTCGTTCCAGAGGAACGTTTTCTGCAATGCCCACAAGGCGTTCCGCTGGAACGCATAAAATCTTTTGATATATAGCAACCGATAAGATGTTCCTCTGGAATATAAAGTTCTTAGGTGAAGGGCATTGATGTACGATTTCCAATTTTAAAAAGCTGGACTTTATCTGAGAGTTCCAATCTTTGGAAGGTTGGGACCTTTACTCTGGGAATATTTGTATAATCCCTTAATAAGATTAAAGAGGTATATAAGTTGTGCGATTACTAAAAGTAATATTGAGAAAATCAACAACTTTCCACCCAAGGGTATTTTGTAATTATTCCACTCCCGATAATCATAATATCCTACGGAAGTAGCCCAAAGATTATGATAAGTCCCAGGAATGAAAAAAAGGGAAATAAAAAGTAATATAGGGAATATGGTTAGCATGACATGTATCCAATAAAGCTTCTTTGAGAAAAGGTATTTCCAGCTAAAAAGGTTAATCAGCCAGAACGTTAAAGGAATGAAGGATAAAAAGGGCGTTAAAAATATGCCATCCAACACATAATAGGTATCGTGCAAGTGCAAATCGAATGTATGATCCCGCTGAAATATGCCGGCTATATAGATAATGATAGCCATAAGCAACAAAAGGTGATGTGGTGTTTTGAGTTTCATATCTTAAAATCGAGATTTAAATGACTTCGAAACTAATTCATTTAAAATAAAAAATCGCTTAAGCGCTTAATGATTATCAGTAACATTCTACTTCAGATACCGCCACGGCTTTGGCACCATGCCAGAAAGAAACTTTAATTTTTTCAGCGTTTATTGAATCAAAAAGAAAAGTATTTTTGGTATTACCGGTGAGCTTTCCAGGAATTGTTTGTTTAATTTTTACCGGGTGCCATTGCTCATTCCCTTCGTTATAGTCAATGGTAATGCTGTCTGGAACAGCAAATTTTTCGGTATCGGCTACTATGTAAACATTAACTCCTGAAACAGTATGGGCT
>JBGALP010000041.1:0-26944 GCA_044223805.1 Agriterribacter sp. | reverse complement strand
TTATGCCCTGTTCTTATTTTATCAATTGCCTTAACCGCCTCAGTAAAATTTCCTTTTTGAATATTGGCTTCCGCATAAATTAATATCAACTCCTCATTTCTTATAATAGGTATAGCACCTGTACTGGAAGTATATACCCAAACATCACGGTTAGACGAAAGTCCGCTGAGTGACGCTGTTGAACTGCGTAAAGTTGCTTTGCCTATCCGGTCATCGCCAGCTTCTATGTCTGCGGCAAAAGAAGGATGCGCTACCCGTATTTCTCCTGTTTGATTTTGCGGAATAAACATGCCATTCAACTGATCGCCTGAACCCGTTCCAAAAACATGATTAACTCCAAGATTAAAATCCTTATCTAATCCGAAAAATGATTCATCCAAAGCATTTAAAGCAGCATCCCAGTTTTTTTGATATACTGCCACCCTTGCCGCTAATGCACGGTTTACCTGGGCTAAACCTGCTGCATCACTTAATCCAGAAAATCCAGCCAACGGAAATACTACATTCGCACTGGCTAAATCAGCATGCGCTGAATCGAGCAAGGAAGCGATAGCCGCAAGCCCCGTTGTATAGTTTACAAAATCACCCAGGTGATCAGGATCAGCCACATCTACTCTGATTCCTTTGTTGTACGTTAAATTTAAATTCAACAAAAGCTGGTATGCTTTTATAGTTCTCGCAAAACCTTTATAGCCGCTTTTCTGCGCTGCATCAATAGCTGAAGAATTATCAGCAGCCTGTATGAGCACATTACAGTTTTTTACCACCCGGTAGCGGGCTGCCCAAGGTTGCGTAATATAAAAATTACTGCTGCTTAATGTACCATCATTCGCTCCTAATAAATCTGTTACATACCTTGGTTCAGATCCTGAGAAGCGGTATCCCTCACGCCCAATGGTTCCTATATCATCCAGGTACATATTCAGCACCGTACGCATGCCACTCTCTGTGCCACTCACCAGATTATTCAATTGATCTTTAGTAGCGTCTTTTAAAAAATCTTCTACGGTTGAACTATTAAGGTTGCCGTAATCTTTTTTACACGAATAAAAAAGTATGGCTGCACTTAACAGCAACACTATATATTGTTTATTAATTTTTTTCATTGTTTGTCTTTTTACGATCGTTTAAATAGAATAATGAATTAGAAATTTAGGGAAATATGAAAGTCCGCACGTTTTGTAGCTGGGTAAGGATCTACATCCACGCCAGTTGAAAAGCCCGTACCGAAATTGGACACTTCCGGATCGTATGATTTATATTTTGTAATGGTGAGATAGTTGTTGAGTGACACTCCTATATTGATACTCTGCAGACATTTAACCGGTTTGTTGAATGTGTAGTACAATCCTATTTCGCGCAAACGCAGGTAACCAGAATTCTGCACAAACTCTTCCGCAGTAGTACCCACTTTCATTATCCTGTATACACCATCCGGCATCCCGTCTTTATTGGTTACTTTATCGAAGTCAGCGCTGGTACCACCAAAATCATTCTGCAATGTTGTTAAGTTCACATTCTGACCACCAGCTTTCAAGGTGCAGCCAGCGCAGACTCAATTTATTTTTGAATGTAAACTTCATTATAAGTATTCATCTGGAACTTTGGTTCGGCGTCTCCTAATTTACCAACACCCTGTCCATTCAATCCCAATATCTGCGTTGCTGATTGTCCTTCCTGTATCTGGAAAGATCCCAGCACATACCCAAATGAACCTTGCGGAATAGATGGAATAGTAAGTTTTGTAACCTTTGAACGGTTAAGCCAGAAATTCACGGAAGTATTCCAGGTAATTGTTTTTGAGGCGATAGGTCTTGCACTTACACCTAACTCTACGCCACGGTTACGGAGGTTACCTGCATTTACCCATTTGCTGGTAAAGCCTGATGAAGAAGGCAGGTTACTTTGCATCAGGAAGTCATACACATTTTTATTATAGTATGTCAATTGAAAAGAAACTTTTCCTTGAAGGATACTGAAATCAATACCTGTTTCAAACTCCGACTGGCGCTCAGGCTTTATAGTAGCTTGCCCTTCCTGTATGCCGATAATAACACCTGGGTTACCCGCAATATTAGAAACCACCAGTGGTGTAAATTTACTGCCATAAGCAGGAACATTATTTGCCTGCCCATATGCAGCTCGCAATTTTACATTATCAAAAAAACCTTCTTTTACAATACCCATCCGTGTTAGGTTCCATGAAACACCGGCTTTAGGGTATGCATAGTATTTGCCTGCATCGCCATTATTAGATGATCTGTCGAAACGCACACCGGCAGTTAATAAAATAGCATCAACAATAGTAGCTTCTTCCTGCACAAAAATGCCACTGTTGCTATACTTGGACCTAAACTGTGTTGGGCTTAAAGCACCCGCCTGATCAACATTTGATTGACCGGATATGATTTGAGTTGCCACATTGAGTAAGTTATCATAATTACCTGTTTCCTGTGTTACTCCTGCGGATGTAGTGAATGATAGTTTATCAGATGCCGTTAAAACATTTACCAACGATAAAATATAGTTGGTGCTCAGGTTTTTTGTAACACCTTTAATAGATGTTCCCTTAGATATTGCCTGGAACTGAAGGTTACCCGGAAACAAAGCATTTGTTTCTACATTATAAAAATCAAATCCACCTCTTGCGATAAATCTGGTAGTACTGGCTGCACTCTTTTGCAGGATGGCATCCAGGTTAACGCCGGTTAAAAACCTATTCACATTTTCGTGGTTGCGCATCAACGCGATTGTTTGCAGTGGATTGGAAGCCGCGAAGCGATTATTGGGGTAATTGCCTGATGCATCAGGGTGCAATTCTGCAAACTGTGGAGTAGATGATAATGCAATACCAAAACTTACGCCTGCATTATCGTTTCCGGTTAATCCTCTGTCGGAAGAAGCATTGATATAATTTGTGCTGATGCCCACCTTTACATTATCGCTGATATGATGCTCCATATTAAGGCGCAGACTTGTATTGCGATAGCCGGTATTTTTTACAATGCCGCCTTCGTCTTTTTGGGCCGCAGAAAAATAAAAGCCGGTTTTCTCACTACCGCCGCTCATGCTCAATACTGTGTTTCTGGCAAAACCTTTATTACCAAAAACTTCTTTTTCATAGTCGTATAATTTACCCGCTGATTTGGCTGCTGCAAATTGCTGCGCTAAAGCTACGCCTGTAGCGCTGTCGCGTGTTAAGCTCGCCGCGGTTTGTTCTGTAAATTGTCGTACGCCCAATAATTTTCTTACAGAAATAACACCCAGATCCTGCGAAACACTGATTCTTGTTTTACCGGCTCTGCCTTTTTTAGTAGTGATAATAATAACACCTGCAGCAGCTTTGGATCCATAAATAGCAGCAGCAGATGCACCTTTAAGAATCTCTATATTTTCAATATCGCCTGAACGTATATCGGCTATGCGGCTTGTGGCGTTGTCCTGCGCGGAAGTAGGCGCTCCACCTGCCGCGGCTGTAGTAATTACATTTAAACCGGCTGAAGTAGATGAATTATCTGCAAATACACCATCAATTACATACAGTGGTTGTGTGTTGCCATACACAGATGTAACACCACGCAATTTAACAGACATACCTCCACCAGGCGCGCCTTTTGTTTTGCGCCGAAAGCAACCCCGGAAGTAAAAAAATCAGCATAAACATTGTTATGCCTGATAATAATTTTTTCATTTTTTGCATGATAGATTTTTGGTTTAGTGAATGGTCAATTGTGAATAGTCAATGATGAAATTTCAATCAGATATCACACATCAACAATCACAAATTTTTATACTGGTTGTTGTTTTGAAAATATGTGATTACCATATCCGTGTTCAGCTACCTGTTTAGCTCTTGGCGGATACGTAGAAAGATCAGCAGGTGTATTGGCCGCAAGCCCATCTACGTAGCGGTTAAACATGCAGAATGCCGCGGCTATTAATACAGTATCATGAATATCTTTATCTGTAGCGCCTAATGCTTTTGCCTTTTCTACCTGTTCTGGCGTAACATTTTTTCCTCCTTTTTGTACACTGCCGGCTATAGATAGTAACGCTTTAAGTTTATCTGATACAGGTGCATTTTCATAATTAGTTTTTACTTTATCAACTAACTCACGGTTCCCGTCTAAATAGCATACCGCGATTTCTCCATGTGAGTTGTGGCAATAAAAGCAATCGTTGAGATAAGAAACACGTGCCGCGATCAACTCGCGATCAGCCATACTAAGACCTTCATTAGAGCGTAATAGTAAATTAGTGAGTGTTCCAATAGGTTCCGCTGTTTCCGGGCTGAAAGCAAGCAATGATCTTATACCGGGTAAATTTTCGTTTACTGTTATATAGGGCATAAAACAAATTGTGATTTATGATGTTTGATTTATGAGATATGAATGGCTCTGTTAATAATGATGGTATATATCCCTTCAACTAAAGCATATTGATACACTTTTGCAAATGCAGGTATTAAACCATTTGCCATGTCAAATACCGAAGCGACCAATAAATGAAACTTCATTGAAAGGAAAGGGCATTAAACAGCTCTTCATTTAAATGCACGAACTACATTAAAATAAAGTGAAGAATCAGGTAGTTTTTTGCGGAGGATTTTCCGGCGCATCAATAGCGGTGTTATGAAGCTTGTAGACAATACCATTACCAGATGTGAAAATTAGAGCAGCCGGAACAGTAAAACTGTAGTGCGGAATGATATTATTGTATTCGGTATTGCTATTATTTTTAAAAAAGCTACGCTCTTTTTGTTTTTGTGAATTGCGTTGTGAGAATTATAGAATCCGCCCCTCCATTCTATACGGCATCCATATACTGCTGTAAACACAGGTAGTAAACCTTATGCACGATAAACATGCAGCGTGATTAGCTGTATAATGAGACTTAATGTTGAAGGCAGGATAACTGAAATAAATATAGCTTTCTATTTAAAAGCCGTAATGGCTTTTAAATGAAGCAACCATTGCTAGATAATAGACTGAGGAGGATTTTCCGGCGCATCAATAGATGTGTTATGTAGCCGGTATACAATGCCATTACCAGATGTAAAAATTATAGCAACCGGAGCAGCGAAACTGTATTGTGGAATTATATTATTGTATTCGGTATTACTATTATTTTTAAAAGAGCCACGCTCCTTTTGTTTTTTATTGGTAGCAAAATCATTTACCTCACTGCTGTATGCAGATTTGTTTTTTTCCAGTTGTGTTTTTTGATGATTCGGCAAACACATGATGTATAATGTGTCTTCTGTGACCTTGCGTTTTACATAATCGTAATGAACGCCCTTAATTTCTATTGAACCTTCTACTGGCTCAAACCCACTATTGGAAGGTATATAAGGCATGTGAATAGCAACACTTAGTTGAACCAGCTCCTGGTCGTTATACTGGTGACTATCTATCTGCTGGGCAAATTGCTGTTCTGATTGATGAATGAAATAACCAAAGACCAAAGCATAACCACCTATATTAAACAGGTATATGGCAAGAAGCAGTATAGCAGTAAGTTTCTTCAATAAAATAAAAATAGGGAAATTTATGCGAGGAGGTGCATTCCTCTCAATTATTTTTTAATACGATTGGGGAAAGATTTCAAACAAAAAGGTAGGCGCAAGTATGTGAAGCGTTTCTGAACGCCGTCAGAAGGACTCACCTTGTCTCATATTTTATCGGTCATTGTGGCAAAAAATGAAATTGATTTTAATCATCCAGCTTCAACACAGCCAGAAAAGCTTCCTGCGGTACTTCTACGTTACCTATCTGGCGCATGCGCTTCTTCCCTTCTTTCTGTTTTTCCAACAATTTGCGTTTACGGCTGATATCGCCACCATAACACTTGGCGGTAACGTCTTTACGCATAGCCGAAATATTTTCCCTGGCTAATATTTTAGCGCCTATGGCCGCCTGTATGGCTATCTGGAATTGCTGGCGGGGAACCAGTTCTTTTAATTTTTCGCACAATTTTCTGCCAAAGTCCTGACCCTTACTCCGATGAATAAGCGCACTCAAGGCATCTACTTTATCATTGTTCAGCAATATATCCATCTTTACAATATCCGCGTCTCTGTAACCAATAGGGTTATAATCAAAAGATGCATACCCACGGGTCTGACTCTTCAGTTTATCGTAAAAGTCAAACATAATTTCTGTAAGCGGCATTTCAAATACAAGCTCCACGCGGGTAGTTGTAAGATAACTCTGGTTGATCAACATACCACGCTTGGTAAGGCAGAGCGTCATAATGTTACCTATATATTCAGGCTTGGTAATGATCTGTGCCCTGATAAAAGGCTCTTCAATTCTTTCTGTTTTTACCGGGTCAGGAAACTCAGTTGGATTGTTTACAATAATCTTTTCACCTTTAGTAGTATATGCAATGAAGCTTACGTTTGGTACAGTAGTAATAACTGTTTGATTAAACTCTCTTTCCAGTCGCTCCTGTATAATTTCCATATGCAGCAGCCCCAAAAAGCCGCAGCGGAAACCAAAGCCTAAGGCCTGCGAGGTTTCCAGTTCAAAAGTGAGTGAGGCATCATTCAACTGTAATTTATCCATGCAATCGCGCAACTCTTCAAAGTCATCGGTATTAACCGGAAATATCCCTGCAAATACCATGGGCTTTACTTCCTGAAAACCCTTAATTATTTCCTGTGTTGGATTGGCAGAAGTAGTGATAGTATCGCCCACTTTTACTTCCTTTGCATTCTTAATTCCCGTAATAATATAGCCAACATCTCCACTTCCCACTTCATCTTTAGGCGTCATTTTTAATTTCAGAATGCCTACTTCATCCGCTTCATATTCCTGGCCAGTAGAAACAAATTTTACTTTATCGCCTTTTTTTATAGCCCCATTTATAATACGGTAATACACTATAATCCCACGGAAGCTGTTGAATACACTATCAAATATCAGTGCCTGCAATGGAGCATCAGGCTTGCCAACCGGAGCCGGTATACGCGAAACTATGGCTTCTAATATTCCATCTACGCCTATGCCTGTACGACCACTTGCTAACAAAATATCATCTGGTTTACAGCCCACCAGTTCTATAATCTGGTCTTTCACTTCTTCTATCATCGCGCCGTCCATATCAATTTTGTTGATAACCGGAATAATCTCCAGGTCGTTATCAACCGCCAGGTAAAGATTACTAATGGTTTGCGCCTGGATACCCTGGGTTGCATCAACCAACAATAAGGCACCCTCGCAGGCAGCCAGTGCACGGCTTACTTCATAACTGAAATCTACATGGCCGGGAGTATCAATAAGATTGAGAATATATTCCTGTCCATCCTTGGCTTTGTAATTGATCTGTATGGCATGACTCTTAATAGTGATTCCCTTTTCCCGCTCCAGATCCATATCATCCAGTACCTGGTCCATCATTTCCCGGTCGCTTATAGTGCCGGTGCTTTGCAAAAGGCGGTCTGCCAGGGTACTCTTACCATGATCAATGTGGGCTATTATACAGAAATTCCTGATATTCTTCATGAACTTGCTTCGTCGTTTTTAAGATGCGCAAAGGTAAGCGTTTTGGGCTTATGTAAAGGATGAATCTGGAGACTGGAAAGAACCCCGAACGCCATCTTAATATAATATTGAACTAAACGAATATTATATGTGGTGAGATGAAGAATCTTATGTACTTTCCCTGATCTGCTCAAAGTAAAATGTATAAATCTATCAGGTATGAAAAAAATGTATACGCTGGCTGTCTTTCTATTTCTTTTTGCAATCAATACGCAATCGCAGGACTTCAGAAAGCCGGATAAAAGTCCGATGGACATGGCTTATTATCCCGATAATTTTGCTCATGACCGAAAAGCCGGGGATAAGCCATTAATAAGGGTGACATATAGCCGCCCGTCTAAAAGTAATAGGGAAATATTTGGCAAACTTGTTCCCTATGGACAGGTATGGCGTACAGGCGCCAATGAAGCTACGGAGATAAAGTTTTATGCTGATGCCACTATTGCAGGCAAGAAAGTAAAGGCAGGTACTTATGCTCTTTTTACCATACCAGGCGAAAAGGAATGGACTATTATTTTAAGCACAGACCTTGATTATTGGGGTGCCTATAGTTACAATCAAAAGAACGATGTATTGAGAGTAACAGCACCCGTTGAAAAGGCCAGTAGCGTTATTGAAGATTTTTCTATTCAATTTTCAAAATCCGGCACGGGTGCAATAATGCATTTTGCCTGGGATGATACCGTAGTATCTGTTCCCATTAAATGGTAGCAGGCCTATTTACATATATTTAAGTAAAAATAAAAAAGCGACAGATTTCAATAACCTGTCGCTTTTTAGTCAACTGATATTTTATTATTTCATTACCACTATCCTGAAATTCTTAACCTGGTCAACATTTAAATAATACACACCCGCCGGCAGCTCTCTTACCGGTATTTTTTCATTCACATCTGAAATGGATCCCATTTTAACCGTTCTTCCTCCTGCATCTGTCAGTATCCATCGCAGCGCACGTTGTGGCCTTTGCTTTAGAATAACGGAAAAATCGTTAACCGCAGGATTGGGTGCCACAACCATATCAGCAGTTACAGTATTTTTTAGTGTTACAATCTCTGAATATTTCCATCCACTATTATTTTCCTGCAATTTTACGCGATACAAATTACTAACAGGTGCAGGCCCGCGATGATAAAAACTAAATGACTGTTCTGTTTGCGCACCGGCTATACTTGTTTGGTCAATTGTTTTCCAATCTGCCTCATTTTCTGATTTATGTTCTAAATAATATGTTCCACTCTCATCATTTTCAAACTTCATCGTCAACACATTCTGATTATTATCATCATCAATTTTACCTGTTAGCGATAATGACCTTAACGGAAGCACTGCGGACATACGAGCCAAAGTAATTTCGGCCGGAACGCCATCAGCCGCGGTAAATGTTACCAGTGTTTTATCCATATCTGTGGAAACAAGAGAAGCGAATTTAGCCGGTACATTAGAAGCCTTAACCCAACCTCCATATAGACTTAATGTGATAGGAACAGCCACACTTACATTATTCACCAGGTTAATATCCGGATTTACCAAGGATATTCTCATAGTATCATTTCTAACCTGTACCATAGCAACACATGGTATATCATTAGCCATTACCAGCGTATTGCTGGTTAAATTGGTATTAGCGGTAAAAAGACTAAACCCTGTAACACCCGTGGCATTTTCTCTGATAATATGCGCAGCATTATCCTGCTGAAGGATATCAAATTCTCTGGTAGTTGCAGAACCCATATCCGAGGCAAAGTCAGACATCATGGAACTGGTTGCATTTGGCATTACTACATAAGCATACTTACCATTCACTGGCGCAGTGCCATGATCAATATATGCATTGGCGTAATTAGCGGTGGTAGTTACGCCTGATCCTGACTGATCAGGACTGGTTTGCGATTTTTTCTCAACCTGTATGGTACTGCCGGAAAGGGCATAGTATCCGGTTCCAAAAGGATCAATTATCCAATGAGAACCGCTGCTGCTGAGCGATTGTGAAAAAGGGAACGCTGTTTTAGCAGAACCATCAACTGTAACAGGTGTAGAAGCAGATGCAAGTGTAGTTTGAAATAAAGTAGTAATGGTATTTCGCCATGATCTGTTGTTATTGATATTGCTTCCAATACAAACTATTTTTCTTCCAAAACAGAAATACGATTTACGGAATACGAATGTTGAACTATGCGTAATGGAGAGATTAGCTTGTTGAAAATTCAATGCGTACATGCCATAATCGCCGTGAAAATCCTGGAGTATAATGTCAGAAGGTGATGTTTCTGAAGGAACACCAAACTTTACACCGCCGGCAAAATTTGAAATACTTCTTTCTTCCAGTCTGCTGATGGTCGCAGATAAACTCAAAGAATCAAACGGATATGCAATGGTTGTTGCACCGGGCACCTTGTTCCAGTCCCATCCGGTAGGCGTCATGCCGCTTGGCGCCAGCTCGTTTGGCCACACACTTGGATATAATATTTCCAAAGCACCATAACCCTGGTAACGGCCATAGCGATTATTTGCTTCGTAAGTTTCAGTTGCCCAAAAATCATTATTGATACCTTTTATAGAAGCTACCCAATTATCTCTTCTGTAAAGCGACAGCGGGCTATAATTCATTTGCCAGAAACCTGATGGGAAAGGTTCAGCATTTACCCCACCCACCTTTGTGGCATAATCATACATTCGTGAATGTATACCCGAAGCAATAGGATCATATCCTTGATTTACTATTTCTCCACCAATATAACTTAACTGTTCAAAGGCAGGTTCGTTATAATACGTAACAGTTTCAAACGGATGTCTTCCACTAAGGCTGTTAGCGTAATAAATAGTATTAGACATAAGACTCTCCGCGTATGCAGCCCGTCTTAGATTATCGTAGGCTGTTTTATTTATCTGGAAAGGTGTACCCCGTAATTTTGCCAGCAGATAAGATATTAATGAACCATTTGCGTACATGTATGCATTATAGTGAGTGTTATGATGAAACATGGTTCCATCTACTTTCAGTCCATCCATTGTTCCTTTTTGATTCTGGAGGTACTTTTCAATATACACTTTAAACCTTTTAAGATCCTGTACTGCGGTTGCATCATCAGGACTGAATAAGATCATACATAAAAACGCGTCTCTTAAAGTGTATATATCATCTGTATCAAAAAGACCGTTAGTTTCAGATCTCCAGGCAAGTCCTGTACCCGTGCACCATTTAATCCAATGCCATAATTCATATTTTAGTGAAGCATCTGCGAAATAATCTACATTGATAAGTCCTGTAAAAATTTCATCTGGTCGTATCCTGAACTTCCGCCTCCAAACCACAATCCGCTTCCCTGCAAAACCTGCATCAATCAGAGTTTTAAAAGATTAATTGCTTTATCCCTGCTATCAGTATTGCTGTTATGCACATAACTTCTTGAAAAAGATATCATATCGCCTATCTCGCTTGGGTTTGTTATTACTTTACCCTTTATAAAGCCGCCTGTAAAAGCACTATTGTAAGTAGCATATTTAGTGTTAGCCGTACTTAATTCCGAAGCCGATGGAGCAACACCTCTACCTGCTTCCCGGGCTCTTGCTCTTACTGTTGCTACACCAGCTAATTCATCGCTTGTTGGGCTAGAATCAGGAACTAGTGAGGCGCATAATAAGCTTTATAATAAAAGTCGCTGATGATATAATTTTTTGTAGTAGCTAATTCATACATGTCGGGCATTACGTCGTCTGACTGTTTAAAATCATAACTCCGCATAAATTGCAGATTGTCGAGATAAATAGTTCCGCTGCCATTTTTGGGAGCTACTATATATATAGACCTCGCTACATCCTGTGCACTGTTGCGTTTGAGCATATCATAGGTGTAACTGCGCAGCAGCCGGCGCCAGCCGTTATAATTTACATTAAACCTGAAACGAAATTGATCTACATTAACACTATTTATGAATTTAATTTCAAAAGTGTCTTTATTTGCCACTTCATTATGAACCCATAACTCAAAATGACCATTACGCCAGTCAAACAGCCCGTTATTAATAGCATCAGATTGTGCCTGGGTCAATCCAATGTGTAAAGAATCTCCTGCAACCCAGTCCCAGCGTATAGATTGCTGACCCAGCCTGAAATGCCTGTTGCTGATTGATAAAGTACCTTTTGCAGCATCGAAAGTAGAAGGAACAAAACTTTCGAGATCGGGCTGACTATAAGCGGATATAACAACTATTGAAAAAAGAATCAACAGCTTTGTTGGTTTAACTATACGATTATTTAACAGGGGACAACTATAACGCAACCAACTCGCCAGCCGAATTGCGGGGGAAGGGTAACCCATCATAAAAAATTGAATTTAAAATATCTCGGTTTAATTGTTTTTCATAGGTTTTTATGATAAGTACATATCACTATAGCTTTCGCAAGCAATGCGTATAGTTGGTTTTTCAAAAACCGTTAAACCGCAATTTTCATGCTGCATTTGTCATTTTCACAATTTTTGTTAACATTAATTTTTCGTGATGTATTCATGCGTTGAATTACAAACTTTTAGCGCTTAGTCACGGGAAATATATTATCCTTTGATAACTATATTTGCTAAATAAGTTTTACATAATGCTCATATATAATCCTAAAAACTGGTTTGGCGTCATCTTTCAGTTTCATAAATCAGATACCATACGCAAACTCTTTCCGTTAATGGTAATAATTGCGCTATATTCTCTGGTAATAGCATACTGGGAAATCGAATACTTAAAGCTTACTGATAAGAGCTGGTTGAAAAATATACCGGTTATGCATACCCTCCTGGGGTTTGCCATATCCATGCTGCTGGTTTTCCGTACTAATACTGCGTACGACAGGTGGTGGGAAGGGAGAAAATTATGGGGCAGTTTGGTAAATAACAGCCGGAACCTTGCCATAAAGCTTGATGCCATACTCGAAAGAGAAGATCAATCGAGCCGCAATTTTTATAAAAAGATGATCCCTTTGTATGCCACGGCTTTAAAAAATCACCTGCAATCTGAAGTAACACGCTTAATGCTTGACGAGAAAGAGCACCCTGAACTTAAAGGGCTCGATACTAAAAAGCATGTTCCTAACCAGATCGCTTCAATAATGATGCAGCGCGTTCAGCTTTTATACAACAATAAAAAAATTAGTGGCGATCAACTTATTATTCTCAATAGTGAACTATCCTCTTTTACGGAAATATGTGGCGCATGCGAACGCATAAAGAATACTCCTATCCCCTATTCGTACAGTACATTTATAAAAAAGTTCATTTTTATATATGTTATGACCCTTCCTTTTGGATATGTATTCTCACTAAGTTATTACGTTGCTCCGGTAGTTACGCTGGTGTTTTACGTGCTGGCAAGTCTTGAGTTAATTGCCGAAGAAATAGAAGAACCTTTTGGTAAAGATGCCAATGACCTGCCTATGGAAAAGATGACCGATAATATTCAAAAAAATATATACGATCTGCTATAAGCGTTTAACCGGCATTGTTAGTTGATTTAATATATTCCTGCCTTGCAATCTTTGCTGTTTTATGTTCTCCTGTATGGCTCCAGCCCGGAGGCATGATAATGTACAAAAGCTTATTTCTTATTCCTGGCGCTTTTCGCATATCACGCCACAGTGCGGCTACCTCTCCAAAATTTACATCCCAAAAACTATTAGCATTCATTGGCCGGGTAATGCCATATTCTATAGGTACCTCTTTTCTTTCAGGCTCATATGTTTTAAAAACTTTGTCCCATATATTTAAAAGATTACAAAAATTAGTATCCATATATAAAGGATTGCGTGCATGATGCACCCTGTGATGTGATGGTGTGAGAATAATTTTATTCAAAAAACCCATTCGTCCATCTTTCATAATATTTTCTCCTACGTGTATAAATCCGCCCCAGGTACCATCAATAAACATAATAAAAAACAAAAGCGGAGGATTAATACCCGCCAGTATACAAATAGTAGTCCTTATAATATCAGCGTAGGGCGCTTCAAGAAAGAAATGTGTGTACGCTATCGAAAGGTTCATGTTTTGCGGCGCATGATGTGTTGAATGAAGGCACCAGAATAATCTTACCTTATGCGCCAGAAAATGATAAATAAAATGAGAGAACTCCCAAATGATATATCCGTATATTAACCAGTACCAGGTAAACGCAGTTTTAAAGATGGCATACTTTTCAAAAATGCCAATACAAACTGCCACCATTGCTATAGAAATAAAAGCTGATACGAAACGGTTAAAAACGAAAATAAAAAAAGGCACTTTGTAATCTTCTACCTTAAATTTCTTATAAAAGGCAGCTCTTATAATTTCAATCAGCAACAACACGGGAATAAAAGGTGAAATGGCACCGGTTATACCATTCAGCGTTAAGAGTTTTCCATAATCGCCGGTTTTATACATTTCTAACAATGAGTTGATTCCTAAAAAACCAACAACTTCTTTATACAGGGTTTCCAGCAGGTTCATGGGCAATCTGTTGATAATTTTAATAATATAAACCTAAATGCTTTTTGTTTAGGCACTTACTTATTATTTTCACGCAAAATTACAAAGTATATGGATTTGAGAGCGCAATTTGAGCAGGCTGCTGCCGACAGCAAAAACCTCACAGAAAAACCCAGTAACGACACCCTGCTTCAGTTATACTCTTTATACAAGCAATCAACAGAAGGTGATAACAATACAGATGCCCCTTCAAATCCTTTTGATTTTGTTGCTAAGGCCAAATATGAGGCATGGAATGCCATAAAGGGAAAAAGCAAAGAGGCTGCTATGCAGGAATACATAAAGCTGGTAGATAAACTGAAATCGAATTAATACATTTAACTCATTATTCCTCTTAAATAACCTGCACACTCTGCTATTCCAGGCAACACATCCTTCATATCTTTTTCAAATTCAATACTGCAACTGCCTTTGTATTGTATAGTACGTAATGCTTTTACAAATGCCGCAAAATCTATCGCTCCTCTTCCCATTTCAATAGCCTTGGCTTTGGCTTCTGCTGCGGTAACATCTTTTACATGCAGGTCAAAAATGCGGGGTGCATAATCTATAACAACCTGTACAAGATCAGCGCCTGCTCTGAATGCATGACCTATATCAAGACAAAGCCCCATCCGGCTGTCCAAAGTTTTAATGCGCTCGTACACATCTTTAGGACCGGGATATAATTTATCTTCAGGACCGTGATTGTGTATTGCTACTTTTATATCATACGCCTTCACCTTTTTTTCAGTATAATCTATAAGATCGTAAGAAGGAACACCAACTATTAATCCCACACCTGCTTTTTTCGCATACTCAAATGCACGGTCAACTTCCGTAGCTGTTTTCATATAAATCACCCCAACAGCATATACATTAATTCCAGCTTGCCTAAATTTTCCAATTACTTCATTGATCTTTTCCTGCGAACTGTCTAAGGGAAGATGAAAATCTTTAACCGACAGGTTTTTTACAGCAACCCTGTTCATTATTTCAATAGTTTGTTCAATGCTGTAGTTCACAAATGAATAGCCTGCCATTCCGATTGTTAAAAAATCTTTAGACATCTCCTGGCCTTCTCTTTTCTGGTGACTGAAACTTTGCAACGGCAATAAAGCGGGTGCAGCTAAAGCTAAAGCGGATGAACCGATAAATCGTCTTCTTGATGGCATGATCTGTGTATTTGATATTATCTGTCAAGGTAAGATTTTTTAGCAGATCATAATATTCATAATCGATATCATGTATCACAAACACCGTTATTGTAAATTACACTACCTGTTACAATGTTGAACCATAAAACAGAACGATGGCACTAAAGAAGTTTTCTTTCAGAAATATTGCGATGGATACTTTTAACCAGGCAACGGAATCCATAATACTTACCTGGAAAGAGATGGCTGCTTTGCTGGGATTAAAACAGGATGTATATAAAAATCCACTGCATAAACCATTGAACAAACCTGTAAGAGCTATTTTGATTGGCGCTGGCAACAGGGGTAATGTATATGCTGATTACGCATTAATACATCCCGACGAATTAAAAATAATGGGTATTGCCGAACAGGACGCGGTACGCAATGGCAGGTTTGCAAGAAAGCACGCAATATCCGCAGAAAACAGGTTTTATAACTGGACCGATGTTTTTGAAAGAGAAAAATTCGCCGATGCCATCATTATTGCAACACCTGATCAATTGCATGCACAACCTTGCCTGCAGGCACTTCACCTGGGGTATGATGTATTGCTGGAAAAACCAATAGCACTTACCGAACAGGACTGCAGAATGATATTACAAAAAGCAAAGTCTACGGGAAGAATTGTAGGCGTTTGTCATGTGTTGCGATATGCTCCTTACTTCAGACAATTAAAAGAAATTATTAGTTCCGGAACCATAGGCAACGTTGTAAGTGTTCAACACATTGAACCTATCGGTTATGCACACATGGCCCACTCTTATGTTCGTGGCAACTGGCACAACAGCAAAAAAACTTCGCCAATTGTACTCGCAAAATCCTGTCACGACACTGACATTTTACGTTGGCTGATTGATGAACCAATAGAAGATGTGCAATGCTTTGGAGGACTGCGTTTATTTACAAAAGAAAATGCACCTGCCGGAAGTACAGCACGATGCACAGATGGATGTGCGGTTGAAAGCACATGCCCTTTTTCTGCATTGCAGATATACTACAGAGACAGGAAACGACTGTATGTATTTGATTTACCTGAACAGCGTAAACACTGGGATTATATTATTTTAAAAAGATTAAAGACTACCGATTTTGGACGCTGCGTATATGATATGGATAACGATCAGCCGGATCATTTAACTATCAATATGCGGTTTGGCAACAACGTAACCGCTGCATTTTCAATGGAAGGGCTTACTTCTTATGAAGGACGCTGCACCCGCATTATGGGCACCAAAGGAGATATAGTAGGTGATATGGAAAATTATACCATTACAGATTTTAAAACAGGACAGGAAACAAGCTGGAGCCTGAAGACTGACTTTCATGGTGGGGGAGATCACCGCTTGGTGCAGGATTGGGTACAGGCAGTGGGTCATCAGAATGCTGCTATTCTTTCCTCAACCATTGATGTTTCTGTAGTAAGCCATCTTATGGCTTTTGCCGCAGAAAAAAGCAGGGTGAACCATACTATAGAAGAAGTGAAGTTGAATAAGTGAATGGTCAATTGTGAATTGTGAATGAAGGTTGTGATTTATCGTCTCACATCTGTCGTTTCACCATGCATTACCGCCTGCCTACTCCTGCCCTCTGCCTACTCCCTCCTGCCTATTCTTCACAGTTGCTTCACTCCATCGCCAATTAAAGAGCTGTACACGGAAGGCGCATAGCCTATCCTGTCAGTATAAAACTGTATGATTTCAGTATAAAAAGTATCAAAATCATCTCTGTTTACCAATGCTATAGCGCAACCACCAAAGCCAGCGCCAGTCATTCTTGCACCAGCCACATGTTTATTGGTGCGGCAATATTCTACCACGGCATCAAGTTCATCACCCGAAACTTCATATAAATGCTGCAATGAATCGTGAGACGCGTACATCAGTTTTCCAAATGCATCAATATCGCCTGCAGCCAATGCTATTGCCGCTTCTTTTACACGTTCGTTTTCTTCAACCACATGCCTGGCTCTTTTGCGCACGATATCATTTTTTATAAGATGCTCATGTTCCGCGAAAGTTTGCGCATCTATATCACACAAATAAGTAATGTTCAATTCGGTTTTTAACGCGTTCAAGGCCTCGTTACATTCCTTTACTCTTTCATTATATTTTGATTCGGCCAGTTTACGTGGTTTATTGGTATTAATAATAGCGAGTACATTATTGCCGAGGTGACAATCAACTACAGTGTATTCAAGCGTATCACAATTTAATCGCAATGCCTTGCTATCTTCTCCAAACGCAACTGCAAACTGATCCATAATACCGGAATTCAACCCTATAAAAATATTCTCTACATCCTTTGACAGCTTAACCAGCTCCAGTTTTGAAAACCCTGTGTTCAGCAGTTTATTCAATGCATATGCAGTTACAATTTCAATAGAAGCTGATGAAGAAAGTCCAGATCCAATGGGAATATTTCCAAAATATAGCATATCCATTCCCGTAAGTGAATGACCTTTTTTAGCAAACTGATCTATTACACCAATAGGATAATAATACCAGCTCGAATCTTCTTTTTTATATCGTCCCTGTATGGGAATATCAATGACCTCTATAAAATTCAAACTTCTGAAACGAAACGTATTGGTGTTATTTGGAGCGATAAGGAGGTAAGTGCCAAATGTAATAGAACAGGGCATTACCAATCCCCCATTGTAATCAATATGCTCACCAATAAGATTAACCCTGCCCGGTGCAAAAAAGCTGGAGGTATGATTATGACCGAAAATAGCATTGAACTGCGCTGCAAGCTGGTTAACCATTAGAAGTGTTTTGTCTTTGAGTTCGCAATATTACTATAAAATGAGTTAGCGATATATCCGTCTTTTAAATAGAATGCATTTCAAATTGTCGCACGCGGGTGACTCATCCGCCTATAGGGTCCGCTACCGGGCGGTGCCTGATGGTCTCGGTTACCAGGTCTCACCGACCGGAAATTTTGTATGTAGCAACAATTTGAAATGCCTTTTAATTATTGCTGCAATAAAATGCGTAAATTAACAGCTTTCTACATTTTATAACACTCATGAAACATTTTACCCTTCTTTTTTACATAAGTATGGCTTCAATTATACCATACTGTTATATTCAACACGTAGCACTTTCTTCTAAACCTCATGTGCCCATTTTGCTGAATAGCGGCCAAACCCAAAACAAATGGGAAAAATTGTTTGATGGTAAAGACCTGAAGCAGTGGAGGAAGACCACCAGTGACAGCCTGCCTGGTGATGGTTGGATAATTCAAAACAGAACACTTTCGGTGCAAAAAGGCAGAAAGGGAGGCGATATAATTACAAGAAATAGTTACCAGGACTTTGAACTGGTTTTTGAATTCAATCTTACCAAAGAAGCCAACAGCGGTATTAAATATGGTGTAAATAGCATAGAGAACATTCAGACAAAAAAATCGTCTATGATGGGTATAGAATACCAGATCATTGATGATTACAATCATCCTGAAATTAAAGATGATCCCAATGGGCTTAGCTCTACCGGTTCTGCTTACCTGCTATATGCGCCAGTTGGCAAAAAACTGAACCCAGCGGGTGAGTGGAATACAGGGCGCATTATTGTAAAAGGCAAATATGCGGAGCATTGGCTCAATGGTGTAAAAATTACAAGCTATACAAGAGATACAGAAGATTTTAATAAGAAAGTAAGTTCAACCAAGTTTAAAGATTACCCTGCTTACGCCAAAGCAGATTCGGGGCACATTATGCTGACCGATCATGGAGACCAGGTGTTTTTCAGAAATATAAAAATTAAAAAGCTCTAAACCCGCTAAGGTTATTATTTCACATGAAACCAAAATTTTCAACTGTACACGTAAGTAGTCTTACGCCAAGGCAGACTACTGTTTCTATTTTACTTATTGGTGTTTTGTTTTTTATTTTCGGATTTATCTCGTGGGTTAATGCGATTCTTATTCCTTATTTCAAAATTGCCTGCGAGTTAACTCCCGTTGAGGCATACCTCGTAGCTTTTGCATTTTATATTGCTTACTTTGTTATGTCAATACCTGCCGCGTACCTGCTAAAAAATGTTGGATTTAAAAAAGGAATGATGTTTGGATTTTGGTTTATGGCTGCAGGTGCTTTTATTTTTGTACCCGCAGCGTATACGCGTAACTACGGCATTTTTTTAATGGGATTGTTTACTATAGGCATTGGCTTATCCATTTTGCAAACAGCAGCTAATCCGTATATAACCATATTAGGTCCTAAAGAAAGCGCAGCGAGAAGGATTAGTATCATGGGCATTTTTAATAAAATTGCGGGCATCATTTCTCCCCTTGTTTTTGCAGCTGTAATATTACGTCCAACCGATACCGACCTTTTTGCACAATTAAGCCACATGAGCGGAGAAGAAAGAAGCCTGGCGCTTGATGCATTGGTACGACGTGTTATTACACCTTATACGGTATTAGGCTGTTTCCTGTTTATATTGGGATACCTGGTATACCGCTCACCCTTACCCGAAATTGACGCTGAACACGAAAATGAAAAGGTTGCAGCATTAAACGCAGGCAAAAAAAGCATCCTCCAGTTTCCGCATCTTATATTAGGCGCTATTGGTATATTCCTGCACATAGGCACCCAGATAATTGCCGTTGATACCGTGATAGGATATGCTGAATCAATGGGTATAGGTTTGCTGGAAGCCAAGGTTTTCCCTTCTTATACATTATTCGCCACCATGTGCGGGTATATGCTGGGTATTGCCCTTATTCCTAAGTTTATAAGTCAGTTGTATATGTTACGCATATGCACGCTTGTAGGATTTGCTTTTGCTTTGCTGGTATTATTCAGCCATGGCACCGTACATATTTTAGGACATACCGCGGATATTTCCATATGGTTTTTAGTATTGCTTGGCTTAGCAAATTCACTCGTATGGACCGGCATTTGGCCTTTGGCATTGGATGGATTAGGAAGGTTTACCAAAACAGGTGCTTCAATATTGATTATGGGTTTATGCGGCAATGCAATAATGCCAATCATTTATGGATATATTCAGGTTAAAGCAGATGCCCATATAGCGTATGTTATATTGATTCCTTGTTACCTGTATTTGATTTTTTATGCCTTTAAGGGATACCGGATACGCCGTTGGAGCTAAAGGGCTTTCAGCTATGAGCTATCAGCCTTCAGGCACTATTGAATATCTAACTGATGTACACTATGACTGCTCTTACGCAAATGCTGCGTCTCTAAATTTAGTTAGATTTGTAGAAGCTAAAGTCTTGCCCTAAAGGACATAGCTTAAATTAGCGGGTTGAGAACAGTCGCCGACATTGAATTGTGAATAATCAATATTTTATGTTCAATTCTTCATTCACTATTCACCTGCTTTTATTCGCAGCTTTTAGCACATCTTTTATTGATGGCTGATTGGCGAAAAGTTTCACTTCCTTCCCTGTTTTGTCATATAAGGCTACAAAAGGAAAATGTTCCACGTTGTAATAATTCCTTACTAAAAATGTATTGGCTTCAGTACCTACTTTAATATTATGGTGAGATGACAAATCAAACGTCTTTACAAAATTCTTTACTTCATCAACCGACAAATAGGTAACCATCACTATTTGCCTATCGCTGAAACTCTTGCTGTTTTTTATAAGCTGTTTTGTGAAGTTTTTACAGTGATCGCATTCTGGTGAAAAATACACCAGCATTACCGGAGCCTTTTTCAGCTCTTCTGCTTTAAACACTTTTCCATCATCAAGCGTTATTACAAAAGGCGCGATTGTGCCATTATTTTTTGGTGCCTGGGCAAATAGATTGGACGTGGTAACCACAACAATCAAAAGCATTAAAAGTTTTCTTGCCATCACAAAATATTTAAGTCCGAAGATAGTATATTGTTGACAGCAATACGCTCTCTTGTTCTTAATTACAAATGAAACACTATACCATGTTTACCAGTCTTCAATACTTCATTTTTATTTTGACCACAGCCCTAAGCTCATTAGCTTTTTATGATCCAAAACCGGTTGCTGATCAAATTAATACAGGTAAGATTGAAAAAACATATACTGAGTATAGGGATGTAAGTTATGGGGACGCGGCGGGAAGTGACAATTTATTGGACGCTTTCTTACCAAACGATCGAACTGCCACTACCAAAGTGATTGTATATATTCACGGCGGAAGCTGGGTGCAGGGTGATAAAAAAGAATTTCCTCAAACATTGGTGGATGAATTAGTAGGCAAACAGAAATATGCGCTTGCATCTATCAATTACCGGTTAGTAAACGATGGAAAAAACATTTTCCCGGCACAAATTGAAGATGTAAAAAAAGCGCTTGCTTTTATTAATGAAAAAGCCGGAGCATTTACTTACGATGGCAATAATTTCGCTTTAATAGGAGCCAGCGCCGGCGCTCATCTTGCTATGCTTTATGCCTATGGTTACGACACTTTGAAGCAGGTAAAAACAGTAGTGGACATTTTTGGTCCAACTGATCTTTCGGATAAAACAGTAAGAGAAAAAGGATTGGAAAGTAACGACATCATCACTAATTTTTTGGCAACAGATGATACTACCTCTCCGATAGTAAAACAAGCAAGCCCATACTACCGGCTTACTGCCAAAACAGGTGTGCCAACTATTTTATTTCATGGCACCGCAGATGAACTGGTGAATGTGGGGCAATCTGAAAAATTACATAAAAAATTAAACGCGCTTAATATTCCAACGCAACTCGAATTATATCCCGGCGAAAAACATGAATTAAAACCAGCGGTAGCCATGAGTGTTTTTACAAAGATGATTATATGGCTGCGTAAGTATTATCCTGCATAAAATGAATAGCGGGTAGCATTAACTAATCAGGTAATAAAGATGAAAAAAAATATTTTCAAATGCGAATGATCTGCATAAAGTTGCTACCTTCCCTCCTATTTTTAACCTGAGCTATATGAATATGCATTCCCGCTTTTTTTTATCTGTACTAAGCATAATAATAATATCCATGGCATGTAATGAACCTCAACCCGCTGCTACTGCAGCATCAGAACCTGTTAAAGGAACCTATGCCTATGATGCGGCCTTCTTAAAAAAACATTTAAAGCATACGCTCGAGTTGTTTAATGAAGAAGGAGCCAGAGTTTTATTAACCGGTGACTACCAGGCAAGAGTAATGACCAGCTCTGCCGATAACGATAGTGGCAACAGTTTTGGATGGATTAATTATGATTTGATATCAACCGGCAAATTTAAACCTCAGTTTAATGCAGTTGGTGGTGAAGAACGTTTCTGGATTGGTCCCGAAGGTGGACAGTTTTCTTTTTATTTCAAGAAAGGAGATTCATTCAATATAAAGCAATGGCAGGTTCCACCTATTATTGATACCGTAGCTTACGAAGTTATAAAAGCAGACAGCAGCAGCGCGCTCTTTAGTCAGAAAGCAACTGTTACCAATTATAGTGGTACTACTTTTAATGTGGAGATCAATAGAAGTATAACCTTACTTACTAAACCTGCTTTATCAGAACGATTAAAAACAGCTATTCCATCAGGATTAAAATGGGTAGCATACGAAACCAATAATGCCATAAAAAATACTGGAACCAATGAATGGAAACAGGAAACCGGCTTAATGTCTATTTGGTTGTTGGGCATGTTCACCCCTTCTGATGAAACAGTAACCATTGTTCCTTTTAAAAACATAGCTGGCGCGAAAGATTATGTTACCGATAATTATTTTGGCAAAATACCCGAAGACAGATTGGTAACAAAAGATAGCGCCTTATTATTGAAATGTGATGGCAAACATCGCAGTAAATTGGGTTTATCTCCTGTGATTGCCAAACCAATGGCAGGTAGTTTCGATTTTAAAAGGAACATTCTTACTATTATTATTTTTGAAGTTGATACCGCAGGATCGTATGTAAACTCAAAATGGGAAATACAGAAACAACCTTATAAAGGTGATGTAGTAAATGCATACAACGATGGGCCATTACAGGATGGCGGACAGTTAGGACCTTTTTATGAATTGGAATCATCATCGGCTGCACGCCCATTAAAACCAGGTGAAGCACAACAATACAAACAGGTAACCTGCCATTTTGAAGGAGACTATAAAAGCCTGCAGGAACTTGCACAACAATTATTAGGAGTACAATTAGATAGTATCAAAATGAAATAGCTGACTCTTGTATTCAAACAGGATTGCAGATATCTGTCTGGTGAAACATACTTCATAGATTTTTTAAACAGTACAAAAAATATGAAAATATATAAAACAACATCAGGAATTATTGTTGAACATAATAAAGAATATTTTTCGGTTGAAATGGACTTTGATGTGCTGATCAATCGGGATGATTTATATACTTACTTGATTTCAACCTTACCAACTTATACAAAACTTGGCTCAAACGCGTTGGAACAAGCACAAGGCATACTCGCACCTATTGGTAGACAGGAAGTATGGGCAGCGGGTGTAACGTATTTGCGTAGCCGCGATGCAAGAATGGAAGAATCAAAAGAATCTGGAGGCGCTACATTTTATGACAAGGTATATGTGGCTGAAAGACCAGAATTGTTTTTTAAATCGCTCGCACATCGTGTAGCAGGAACAGGACAGGAAGTGTATATAAGAAGAGATTCCAAATGGGATGTGCCTGAACCTGAACTTACTTTATACATTAATTCAAATGGAAACATAGAGGCTTATACCATTGGCAACGATATGAGCTCCAGAAGTATTGAGGGAGAAAATCCGCTCTATCTTCCGCAAGCCAAAACCTACGAAAGAAGTGCTGCACTCGGCCCATGTTTGTATATTCCTGAAAGTCCTATCAAGCCTGACACTAATATTCATATGGAGATCAAACGGAATAATACCGTTGTATTTGAAGGCACCATTCAACTTAACCAGATGAAACGTACATTGCCCGAACTGGCCGGTTTCCTTTTCCGCGAAATGGAATTTCCATTCGGCAGTTTTTTAATGACGGGAACCTGCCTGGTGCCTGGTAATGACTTTACATTGCAGGAAAATGATGTGGTAAATATTTCGATAGATGAGATTGGTACATTGACAAATACGGTGGTGTATAGGCAAATGAGGTAGAGGGTATAAGGTGTAATATTTTGAAAGTAATTTCCAATTAGATATAAAATCTTTTTAAAGACGGAGTATTAATATTTTAATTTTGAAGGATTTTGCTTCATTCCCCAGAAGAGCAATAATTAAAGTTGTTTTCTTCAGGGCTTATAATAGTAAATTAATTGGGTGTGTTTTTCTAATATGCCGATCCGTACATTCTTTCTTTTAGATGAAGGGCGACACATTTCAGGATATCGTCTCAAAACAGCTATCATTTTCAATGTTCTATTTATAAACCGCTCTACTTCCCTATCAGTCCATCCCTGTCTCAGATATTCTATGATATCATTAAATGAAGTTTTTGAACTATCCGTCCAAAGAATTTCCTGAACTATTTCTTCAGCCATCTTTTATACTTTTTCATTGCTTCATCATGTGGAGTTAACTTGCCTGCCTTCATCTCTGCCAATGATCTATCAATAGACTTTTGTTGTTCTTCGCTGATTTCATCCCACCAATCAGATTGTTCTTCCATAAATGTTTTTACTACAGTTAGTACAGTTCTTTTTTGCCTTGTATTTAGAAAAGTAAGAGATTGTACAATTTCGTTGTCTAATGATTTTGCTGCAGCCATAGTATAACTTTGTTATTACAAATGTAGTTTTAAAAAATCAAAGTTTTAAGTGTTAGGCATTGCTGTATATCATTTTGCTTTAACATGGCCGTTTAGCTTTGATGGAGACTATTGAACTCTACCAAGCGAAACACAGCTTGGGTTTACGGGTTTTCTACTGCGCCAAATGGAATTTCCATTCGGCAGTTTTTTAATGACAGGCAGCTGCCTTGTGCCTGGGAATGATTTTACGTTGCAGGAAAATGATGTGGTAAGTATTTCGATAAATAAGATTAGCACGTTGACGAATATGGTGGTGTATAGACCAAAGTAACGTTGTAATATTAAATACATTCCTCTCCAACTGTATACAATAAAAAAGCCGGTAAAAAATACCGGCTTTTAGCTGTTGTTTTGTTGTAGCAATACTACTAATTATATCCAGGGTTCTGCGTTATAGTACCGCTACTGTTATCTATTTCCCTTTGCGGGTAAGGAAGCAGATTATGTTTAGCAGGTACAAAAGTACGTTTAGGCTTGTACGTTCCTTCAGCGGGAAGCGCATTATATACTTCTTCTGCCAATCCCCATCTTACTAAATCAAAGTGACGATCGCCCCCTTCAAAAGCCAGCTCAGCTTTGCGTTCATACATCAGGTCGTTGAAGGTTGGTGCAGCTATAGGATCAAGCCCCGCCCTTTCACGTACGAGATTAAAGGATTCCGCTGCTGCGGCAACGGCTGTTGTTCTGCTGGAAGGTCCGCCTCCATTAAGATTCATAATTGCTTCGGCGTGCAACAATAGTACGTCGGCATATCTTATAGCAGGTATATCTAATCCGGGACTAAAATTGGTAACTTCTGTTTCAAAAGGCTGTTGAAATTTTGTACAAACAACGGGGGATTGATTGTTAGGCGCTTTCATAACATCAGTAACGCCGTTATAAGTAATTACATCAACATTACGTTTAGCCACCGTCGCTTTTTTTCTTACATCACCTGCTTCATAAGACTCATAAAAATTTTCTGTTGCACTTACCAATCTCCAACCTGCTCCAACCTGCTCATCATGTGTACCGCCCCATACATCATTAGGAAGCATTATCATGCTGGTAATAGGGTTTGAGCCCAACCTTGCTCCGAGTGCCCATAATGTTTCATCGTTTACTTCATGTTCAACTGTAAATAAATCAGCATAGTTGGGCATAAGGCTGTGCTTACCTGAATTAATAACCATCTCAGCAGCACTTTTCGATTCCGCCCATTTCTTTTCGTAGGCATATACTTTAGCTAATAAGCCCCATGCTGCACCTAATCCAGGACGTCCTTCTTTATGATCAAAAGAAAGCTGTGATGTTGCCGAAGTAAGGCTGCTCTCGATAGTTGCCCAAATTTCATCTGCAGATGCACGCACTGAGGCAGATTTATCCTGATTGGCAGGATCGTATAATGGTACACCACCGTAACGATTGGCTAAAGCAAAATAGCCATATGCACGTAAAAAGTTTGCTTCGCCTAAAATTCTCTTTTTCTGCGCTTCGTCCATGTCTATGTCAGGTACATGGAACAAAACATCGCTTGCTCTTTTTATCACCTGGAAATACTCTCTGTAACTATTCAGGCTAAGATCATTTTCTGTGTTCTGATTAGCCCTGAATTCGCTCATCGCGATAAAATCAGGATAGTTATCATTCATGTATCCTATATCGCTGAATGTTTCCATACCACACCATTCTTCACCGCCTAAAGCTTCTTCATCCGACAATGGAGTGTAAGCGCCAGCCAGCGCTGCTTCTGCCTGGTCGGCGGTTTTCCAGAATGCCGCATCCGTAAGCTCGTGCGGCTCTTTATCCAAAAAGCTTTTTGAGCATCCGCTCAGTAAGCCTGTTGCAAGTATGACGATCAAATATTTTTTCATCCGTATATTTTTTATTGTTTTTAATGGTCGGACGCCGGCATTTTCGGCAGACAAGGAACTTTGCACATCCATTTCTCTCTGAGAGTAGAAATTATTATGCTTCGTTTCATGCTAAAAAT
>JBGALP010000359.1:0-3998 GCA_044223805.1 Agriterribacter sp. | reverse complement strand
CCAGCAGGCTACCCGCAGATGCTAAAGTGCTGTGTGTGATAAAGGCTCTTCGTTTCATAATATGCTTTTTTATTTCATTCAGGCTCCCGGTTCTTGTATTAACCGCCTTCTGACCACTGCCTACATAGGGTCTGATCTTCGGTACCGCCCCTACCCTCTACACCTTAAGCCTTTCACCTTATTTTATAAGTTGTTCCAACTGCCTAAAGGCAGACAAAAACATTTTGTAACTGTGTTCTTTATTTTCCCAAACGATTGCTTTGCGTTCAAAAATACCCTTTAGTATATCATTTGCTTTGCGGCAATCTTCCTCATCATAAAAATAAGATTTCCATCTTTCGCCTAATTGCTCAAAGGGTACCAGCACAAATCCATTCTTGTAAATTTTAATGGCAGAAGCTGTACCGCGAACATCAAGGGTAGACAAATTCTCATCCAACCCCCATTGAAAATAAACCTGGTAAAACCGGCAGTGATTTCTCAACCGCTCTTTTATTTGTTGATCAGATTCTTTCTGGCCAGCAGGAATCCGCCATTGGTTATTTTGTACCGAAAACGGGTTATGAGCCGCGCTATCAAAACCATCGGATCGTTTAACAAAAGTTATGGTAACCTTGCGGAGTATACGCAAATCCAGTTCATCATCTACCATGCTCTTAATAACATAATTAACCGGTCCCTTTTTTGTTCCTGTTAAAATCAATATAGAATCTTTTTGTTGCCATTTACCATAATCAAAATTCCCCAAATCTTTTGTGTAAGTACCATCGGAATGCAGATTAATAAAACTGGCTGACGTTATACCCTCCGCCTCCGGTTGATCCATTATTTCACCAGCATAATATACCCACAATCCTGTAACAGCTTTTTTGCCTGGGGCACAACCTGTTTGTAATAAAAGCAAGGCAGCAAAAGGGAAAAAGAATTTTTTCATATAATGCATGGGCATAATTGTAAGCTCAATGATAATAAAAAAGGGCTGGATTAATATTGTCCAGACCTTAACATAACTTATTGCAGCTTTATTGTTATATCAAGTTCATACGCTCTTGCCGTATCCTTCGCAACATCATATCCCGCATCCGCATGCCTTATCACGCCCATTCCCGGATCGTTACGCAATACTCTTTTCAAACGTTCAGCAGCTCCATCCGTTCCATCCGCAACTATTACCATGCCCGCATGTATGGAATAGCCCATACCTACACCACCGCCTTGGTGCAGGCTCACCCAGCTTGCACCGCCTGCTGTATTTACCAACGCATTCAGCAGCGGCCAATCGGCTACCGCGTCACTGCCATCTAACATTGCTTCAGTTTCCCTGTGAGGGCTTGCCACCGAGCCTGTATCCAGGTGATCCCGACCAATAACGATAGGCGCTTTTATCTTTCCGCTTCGCACCAGTTCATTAAACGCCAGTCCTGCTTTTTCTCTTTCGCCCTGCCCTAACCAACAGATGCGTGCAGGCAAACCCTGGAAGGCGATTTTTTGTTGTGCAAGTTTTAACCAACGTTGTAAGGCATGATTCCGGGGAAACATATTGCTGATGCATTCATCCGTAACAGCAATATCCGCCGGGTCGCCGCTCAATGCCGCCCACCGGAAAGGACCTTTACCTTCGCAAAACAATGGACGAATATAGGCAGGCACAAACCCCGGGAAGGCAAAGCAACGTCCTGGGATAAACGAAGTTTTTGTGGTGTTTTGAGATTCGTATTCCTGTGCCCGCGCTCTTATATTGTTGCCGTAATCGAAGGTAATAGCGCCCTTATCCATTAACTGCAGCATGAGCTGCACATGCAGGTACATGCTTTCATAACTGCGGGTGAGGTATTCCGTTGGGTTTTGTTTGCGAAGCGCATTCGCGGCTTCATTGGTTAAAGTGTGTGGCACATACCCTATCAATGGATCATGCGCGCTGGTTTGATCTGTGAGTGTATCAGGAATAATATTTCTTTCCACCAACCGCTGCAATAAATGCACCGCATTGCACAATACGCCAATGCTTTTGCCTACACCTTCATTCTTATACCTTACGGCCTTGTCAATGGCTTTATCTATATCCGTAAATTTTTCGTCAAGATATTTTGTCTCGATACGTTTATCAATGCGCCATTCTTCTACTTCTGCAATCAGCGCCACGCCCTCGTTCATGGTTATGGCTAATGGTTGTGCGCCGCCCATACCACCTAAACCGGCAGTGACATTAAGGGTTCCTTTAAGCGAACTGTTTAGCGTTTGCGGTTTATCGTTTATCGTTTCACGTTTGGGGGCTGAACCGTTGAAGTGTTTATTAGCGAGTGCTGCATAAGTTTCATAAGTTCCTTGCACTATTCCCTGGCTGCCGATATAGATCCATGAACCGGCAGTCATCTGACCATACATCATTAATCCTTTTTTCTCGAGTTCATCAAAATGTCCCCAGGTTGCCCACTTAGGAACCAGTTGCGAATTGCTGATTAAAATACGGGGAGCGTCTTTATGTGTTTTTAATATACCTACCGGCTTACCGCTTTGTATTAACAGGCTTTCATCGTTTTCAAGAATCTTTAATGCTTTAATAATATTATCCAACGCTTCAAAGTTTCTTGCAGCCTTGCCACGACCTCCATATACAATCAGGTCATCCGGTCGTTCTGCAACTTCAGGATTAAGATTATTCAACAACATGCGTAAAGCCGCTTCCTGGATCCAACCTTTACAACTCATTTGAGTTCCGGTTGGCGTAGCATATTTGATGGGATCGTAAGACATTTCGATTTGAAATTTGAAATTTAAGATTGAAACCACAAAGGCACGAGGACACGGAGGAACACAAAGAAAATTTATCGTTTATGGTTTGTAGTTTATGGTTTGTAGTTTGTCGTTTGACAGTCTCACGTTTATCGTTTCACAACCCCGTATGCACGTTTGATCATTCGCCCTAAACCCTAACCCCTACACCTTCTGCCTTCTTACTCCTGCCTACTGCCTTATAAATTCCACCGCTTTCATCATATCATCGTGCAATACTCTGTCCTGTTCATTAAACGAAACCTGTTCACGAAATGCAGCAATAGTTGCTTCTACTATCGGAGAACTTTTTGTGGGTCTGCGAAATTCGAGTGCCTGTGCTGCGCTTAACAATTCTATAGCTAATATCTTTTCTACATTTTCTACAATACGCAAACATTTGGTAGCGGCGTTGGCGCCCATGCTTACATGATCTTCCTGGTTGTTGGAAGAAGAAATAGAATCAACAGAAGCGGGTGTACATAACTGTTTGTTTTCACTTACTATGCCTGCGGCGGTATATTGTGGAATCATAAAACCGGAATGCAGACCGGGATCTTTCACCAAAAATAAAGGCAA
Source organism: Agriterribacter sp. (assembly GCA_044223805.1). Classification (GTDB taxonomy): domain Bacteria; phylum Bacteroidota; class Bacteroidia; order Chitinophagales; family Chitinophagaceae; genus Agriterribacter. The sequence goes on along the minus strand of JBGALP010000359.1, from coordinate 647 downwards.
CCCTCTTTGTCCGCTGATCAGTTGATAAATTCTGCGTTCTGAAATATTCGCCAGCTCGCTCATGGCGATACTCAAAAAATCAAGGGCCAATGCCAGCGGTTGTCCGTGAAAGTTACCACCGCTTAGTATCATATCATCATCAGGAAATACATTGGGGTTATCAGTAACGGAATTGATTTCACGGAGGAATACCTGCTTCACATATTCAAATGTATCTATGGTTGCCCCATGTACCTGTGGTACACAACGGAACGAATAGGGATCCTGTACCTGTTGTTTGCTTGCAGTGGCAATAGCACTTCCTGTTAAGTGTTTACGGATGGTCGCCGCAGTTTGCACCTGGCCTGTATGCGGTCTTATCTCCTGGATCTTTTGATGAAAGGGTTCAAGCGAACAATCAAATGCATCAAAGGAAATGGCAGTAATCAAATTTGCCCATTTGATCAATCGCTCACACTGCACCAATGCATACATACCATACGCACTCATAAATTGCGTGCCGTTAATCAACGCTAATCCTTCTTTGCTTTGCAGGTGAATAACATCCCAATTCAATTGCTTCCATACCTGCTGCGTTTTTCGCTTTTCACCATCGTAGTAAACTTCCCCCAGTCCTATCAAAGGCAAACTCATATGGCTTAATGGCG
>JBGALP010000358.1:0-4000 GCA_044223805.1 Agriterribacter sp. | reverse complement strand
AGAAGGAGGTGCAAAATATGTCTACTTAAAAGTGATTCGTGAGACACGAATCACGGCTTTAGGGCTGCCTTGGCACGTGTCTCACGTGCCAGGTTGTTAAGTGATTGGGTAACTAAGCAAACATTAAGCCTGCATCCTATCTGTATTTTTTAGCAAAGGCATCCGCATATCTATTGATCACGTCATCGGGTAATTGTTCTCCTGAACTGATAATGATCCGATACCTGAGTGTAAGCGATTTTCCGGCAGCAATGGAATAATTAAGCACTTGTTTTTCTTTTGTAAAATCTTTTACGCCAAAAGGATTGGCGGCAAATAATCCATAACCGCGGGCATGCCAATAAGTAGGGTAATTAATATTTCCAGGATGATCGCAGATAATCAGTGAAACTTTTTCATTGCCAATGCTTCCATATAAATCCATCCACCTTGCCCTGGTGCCCCACACATCACCTCCACTAATACCTTCACTGCTTTTATAATTTCCCGTTACACCTTTATTAGACATTACTTTTATTTTTGTAGGAATGCCTTGCGCGTCTAATAGCGTAAGCTCTTCATCAGATGGCATTTCAAGCTGGCGTGCTACACGAATACCTAAACATCCTTCCTTGGTATCAGGAAAGTTTACCTGGTCTCCTGTAGCCGTTAAAGTACTAATCCTATCTATAATACGCGTGGTTCCATCGGCAATAAAATGGTAAGTAGTTGTTTCCGCTAAAAGTTCTTTTTCCGAGTCGGCTATCCAACTGGCTTTTGTTACAAGTGAACCTTCCCCCTTCCCTTCCGACATAGTTTCAATGCCCAGGTGTTTTATTGATCCCAGTTTAACCTGCCTTATATCTTCTGTGCCGTTGCCCCAAAAATCATATCCGTTTACATTGCCATAATTTAACCACACGCCTACCTGGTGACGGTGATCGGTACGTTCTCCGCCCCTGGGCTTTATGGGATAGCCACGGGTAATTTCAACGCCAGCCGCATTAAGCACGGGATAAAGAATAGGCTTGTATACACTATCCGGCCAATAATAGGAGGTGAAAAGTTTGCCGCCTACCAGCACATCCACTTTCTTTTCTTTTTCTCTTTTAACAAAAGATACGACTGGTCCGCCATCTTTTTTTTCGGTTGAGGGTTTCCGTAAGGAACGAAAGGAAAATAACACAAGGATTAAGCCCAAGGCTAAAATGACAAACCCTATTTTCATGATAATATATTTTAGTATGTGCTAAACATAAAACGTGTTTACGTTAATACAAAAAAATCAGCATGGCTCGATTGGTTTAGCATCAGACTTACTGCTGCTGCATCAAATATATTATATCTCTTTCCATTCTTATTATAATTATGTTCATGAAGCCTGGTCATGAGCTTTCATCGTGGTACCTGTCTCACGTCCCATAGCTCTTCACCTTATACTATACTTATCTCTTGCATCATTTTTGCAGAATACTCGCTGAGACTATCTCAACAATATTTTTTGTGTATATAACCTCGTATTGGCATCATAAATAGTGGCTATATGCATTTCTTTTGGTGAAGCGCTAGGTTGAATAACCTACCTATATTATTTAAAGAACACTGCAACACACCACGGACTACACTTAAATTATCAAGTTCTCGTGTTCATTTTCAGTTCATCTATTTATTTGTCCATTCGCGTAAAACCGGTTGCCGTTTATTTCAAGCCCTACTATATTGTAGTTGATTCAGCACTATGCAAAAATACTTCCTGCTTATAGTATTGCTTTTTGTGGCTATAGCTATATCAGCACAACCGCGCCGTGGTAATAAAATTATTATTACCGTAAGTGATAAAGAAAAGGTTCCCGCCCGGTTTGCCACAGTTCAGATATTATCTGCTAAAGATTCTGCAGTATTGCAAACCCAGGCGGCCGATACCACTGGAAAAGCTGTATTTGAAAATCTTTCCGCAGGACGTTATATCTGCAGGATATCAATGGCAAATTATCAAACCCAATACCTGCCGCTTGTGATGACTCCTGCTGAGCAGGAAAATGTTCAATCTTTTGCTGTATCTCTTCAGCCAGATAAAACAACATTGAAAGCGGTTAATATTACCGCGTATAAACCACTCATTCAGCAATTGCCTGATCGCACTATTATTAATGTGGATGCGGGTATAACCAACACAGGAACCACAGTACTGGAAGTGTTAGAAAAATCTCCCGGCGTTTCGGTTGACAGATCGGGCGCTATATTGTTAAGAGGCAAGCCCGGTGTATTGATTATGATAGATGGTAAGCCAACGTATTTATCTGGCGCTGATTTAATAAGTATGTTAGAAAGTATGAATGCAAGCCAGGCAGAACAGATAGAGATCATAGATAATCCTTCTTCAAAATATGATGCCGCCGGAAATGCGGGTATTATCAATATCAAGACAAAGAAAAATCAACAGAATGGATTTAACGGTAATGTTAACCTATCGTATGGGCAAGGACGTTACTACAAAAACAATAACAGTATTGTATTAAATTACCGTAACCGCAGGTTCAATTATTTTCTTAATTACAGCATTAATGCCGGTAAAAATTTTCTTGACCTGTATGCCTTGCGCACTTATTACAAACCTGATGGCAAAACGGTTGACGCCATTTTAGACCAACCCACCTGGATATTAGGTAAGGGCAATAATAATACATTGAGAACAGGAATAGATTATTATGCAAGTAATAACACTGTGCTGGGTATTGCAATGGTTGGCTCAACTTTTGGGCGAAGCAATAATGGCAATGCTACTGCTGAATGGCTGAATGCTTCAGGCAATAAAGATTCCGCTATTCTCACCCAAAGCACCAATCATTCTAAATGGTATAATACAGGCATAAATTTTAACCTAAAACACGACTTCAGTTTATCTTCACAAATAACAGCTAATCTTGATTGGCTTTGGTATGATATAAACAGTTTACAATCTTTTAAACATATCTTATCACAACCCGGTGGATATGAAGCGAATTTAAAAAATACGGTAGATGCCGCTATTCATATTTATGCGGCAAAAGCTGATTATTCAAGACATTTTGGAGATGACTTCAGTATGGAAGCCGGCTGGAAATCTTCGTATATCAGCACCAATAACCTGGCAGCATATTACAATCTGCAAGACGATACCTGGCAAGCAGACCTGGGAAAGACCAACCATTTTTTATACAATGAAAATATTCATGCGGCATTCGTGGGTTTTGAAAAAAAGATGGATGATATTACTGTGCATATTGGAATAAGAGACGAGTATACCGGTTATAAAGCAAACCAACTGGGAAATGCGGTTGTAAAAGATTCTTCCTTTTCAAGAAATTACAATAGCTTGTTTCCATCTGCTTTAATTACCTGGGGAATAGACTCGGTAAATACAATAACATTCACTACAGGAAGACGAATTGAGCGTCCTGCTTTTCAAAAACTGAATCCCTTTGTTTTTGTTATCAATAAGTATACTTACCAACAAGGCAATCCTTTCTTTCGTCCGCAATACACCTGGAATATAGGACTGAGCCATTCTTTTAAGAATATGCTTACCACAAGTCTTGATTACAGCTTCGTAAAAGATTATTTTTCGCAGATCTTTCTTTCTGATAGTACCGGCACTATTGTTTATACCGAAGGAAATATCGGTAAGATGCGAAACGTAGCCCTAACCGCTAGTTTACAAACGCCCATTACAACATGGTGGAATATATCTGCTGAAGCTACACTGGAGCATAAACAAATGAACGGTCTTTTATGGAGAGCGTACAAAGCTTCTTTTACTCAACTGAGCCTTAATATCAATAATCAGTTCAGGTTTGGCAAAGGATGGGCTGCTGAATTATCAGGAATGTATACAAGCAAAAGCCAACAGGATATACAGGAAGTATTACGGCCAACAGGAATGGTATCAGCGGGTTTATCGAAGCAGGTATTAAAAAATAAAGGTACTATTAAGCTATCCATGAGGGATATATTTTACACACAGGTGATGGCCGGCTTAACA
>JBGALP010000040.1:0-28009 GCA_044223805.1 Agriterribacter sp. | reverse complement strand
GGGATAACCAAAAAAGTCAGTGACCCCCTCCGCAATCAATGCTTCCAGCACAGCCACGCTTCCACTTATATTGGTGACTGTAGGTTTTGATTGCGTTGCCTTTTCTCTACTCTCCGCTTTTTCTTTTTTCATTAATTCAGTTGCGCTACTCATGGTTTTTTCAATTTTGAAATACTTAAATCTGTTTATTTTTTAAACCCGATCCCTACTCTTTAATCGACATTTTCTTTCAACCGGTCACAAATTGTGACCGGTTTGCTTCTTGATTATCAACTGCCTGAATATATGAGATCACAATTTGTAACCTCATATGGCTAGTTTTATTCTTCATCTGTCACACAACCTTCACTTGCATCTTTTACACTCTTCGCATATTTATATAAAACGCCTTTAGTAACTTTCAATGCAGGTGCTGTCCATGCGGCACGGCGGCGTGCGATTTCTTCATCGCTTACTTTAAGAATCAGTTTGTTTTTTACGGCATCAATTTCAATAATATCATCATCCTGCACTAAACCAATCAAACCTCCATCATAAGATTCCGGCGTAATATGTCCAACAACAAAACCATGCGTACCGCCACTGAATCTACCATCGGTAATCAATGCTACAGATTTACCTAAGCCTGCACCAATAATAGCGCCTGTTGGCTTAAGCATTTCAGGCATTCCCGGCGCTCCTTTGGGACCTTCATTTTTTATAACTACCACATCCCCTTTTTTTACTTTGCCGGAAGAAATGCCCGCAATCAATTCTTTTTCTCCATCAAATACTCTTGCCGGACCGGTGAAATACTCTCCCTCTTTTCCACTTATCTTGGCTACACTTCCTTTTTCAGCAAGATTGCCATACAATATTTGTAAATGCCCTGTTGCTTTTAGTGGCTTTTCCAATGGATACAAAATATCCTGTGTTTCAAAACTGATAGGTTTAATATCAGCCAGGTTTTCCGCTACCGTTTTGCCGGTCACGGTTATGCAGTCGCCATGTAATAAGCCTTTATCTAACAGGTATCTCATTACTGCGGGTAATCCACCATGAGATTGCAACTCCTGCATTAAATATTTTCCGCTGGGTTTGAAATCAGCCAGTACAGGCGTTTTATCGCTGATGCGCTGAAAATCATCCTGCGTTAAATCAACATCTACACTTTTAGCCATGGCAATAAGATGCAATACAGCGTTAGTACTTCCACCCAATATCATGATCACAGTAATAGCATTTTCAAATGCTTTCTTTGTCATGATATCTTTAGGCTTGATATCTTTTTCGAGTAATAACCGGATTGCTTTCCCGGCAGCCAAACATTCATTTCTTTTTTCTTCGCTTAAGGCAGGGTTACTTGATGAAAAGGGCAAACTCATACCCATTGCTTCAATAGCGCTTGCCATGGTATTAGCCGTATACATACCACCACACGCACCTGCACCTGGGCATGAATGCATTACAATTCCTTTGAAATCTTCATCATTAAGATTACCTGCGATTTTTTGTCCCAAGGCCTCAAATGAAGAAATGATATTCAGTTCCTGTCCTTTATAATGACCTGCTGCAATAGTGCCACCGTACACCATAATAGACGGACGATTTAAACGGCCCATTGCCATAATACTGCCCGGCATATTTTTATCGCAACCCGGCAGTGTTATCAACCCATCATAATAGAATCCGCCACAAACAGACTCGATACTATCCGCAATAAGGTCACGGCTTACCAAGGAGTAACGCATACCATCAGTACCGTTACTGATACCATCACTAATACCGATGGTATTAAATATCAGTCCCACTAAATCATTATCCCAAACACCTTGCTTTACAATTTTTGCCAGGTCGTTCAAATGCATATTACAGGTATTACCATCATAGCCCATACTCGCTATACCCACCTGTGCTTTTTTTAAATCATCATCGGTTAAACCTATTCCATACAACATCGCCTGTGCGGCAGGCTGTGTAACATCCTGTGTTAATGTTTTTGAGTACCTGTTTAATTCTGCCATTTTATTTGTATTATCTTCTTTACGATCGTTTCTATTTTTTACTTCTACCAATCATGCTACAACTTCTTCTTTATTTATATTAAACTGTGGCTTAAATTCTTTTTCAATAACCAGGCTTTTATATGCTGACTGAATTACTTTACTCACCGTTAAGTTCCAATCTTTTTTAAAGGCCACATTGTCCAGGCTTTCCCAACCAATCACTTCAGCAGCGGTTCCACAGTAAAAGGCAGCATCGGCGTTTTTTAATTCATCCGCTTTAAATAATCTTTCTTCCACCTCAATTCCTAATGCGTTGCATATTTCAAATACCGTTGCTCTTGTTATGCCAGGCAATATATTTCCCGGAGGCGGTGTAACCAATTTTCCATCTTTTTCAAAAAACATATTGGCACCAGGACCTTCAGCTATATTATCATTCATATCCGTCAAAAGCGCTTCATCAAATCCTTTTGCTTTTGCTTCCTGACTGGCTAAAATGGAATTCACATAATGCCCGGCTGCCTTTGCTTCTATCTTAAATCCTTTGGGATTTGGACGTTGAAAAGACGAAGTCATTACCCTCAACAATTTATCTCCGAGAAAAGGCGCCATTTCCCATGTTTCAATCACAATAAACGATTCCGTATTCACTACAAAACTCATGTTTGCCGGAGCATATACTACCGGCCGTATATAAGCGTTTTGAATATTATTCTGCTTCAACAATTCATACGTAGCGGCAATCAATTCATCGGTGTTCCAGTGATAAGGCAGGTTCATTGCTAACGCAGAATTTTTCAAACGCTCGTAGTGCTCAACAGGCTTGAAAATTTTCGTTTCGCCTTCTTCCGTTTTATAAGAGCGGATGCCTTCAAAAACCGAATAGCCGTAGTGCAGCGACTGGCTATAAAAATCCATTTTTGCTTCAGCAGCCTTTACGAAAGCGCCATTCAAAAATATTACCGTTGCATCATTGTAATAGGAAGCCATTGTGTTTAATTTAAAATGTTGAGATTATTATTCATGAAAACAAAAAACCCGCCTCGGGAGGCGGGTTTGATATATCTTTTTAAGTTTATTTTATATACAAATTACACCTCCCTGAATTGCAGGAATAATAATGACAACCACCACAATGACTGTGATGCTGACAATATTTAATATGCTGCTTTTCAACATGAGTGAAATGTAATTGTTTGTAAATATACATTTCACTAACCAAAAAACAAAGAACTAATTTTAGGGTTGATGGTTTGAGGTTTAGGTTTAAGATAAATACATTCTATATTTCTTCCCTACACCTTATACTCTTTACCTTTCACTTCTATATGATCGTTGATTTTCTCAACTCTACGTTTGTTTCATGTATTTGTCCGGGCACTTTGTTGCTTACATATTCCGTAATCAATTCTCCAATAGTAGTGGTTAGATAAAAGTTAACCGGGTCAATATCTTTTGTAACAAAATTGTGTTTCAATGTCCAGTCAACCGCTTCTCTTACCAGGTTGGCTTCTACATGCAGTTTAAAATAATCCAGCATCATAGCTGCTGATAAAATAGACCCCAGCGGATTAGCAATATCTTTTCCTGCCGCCTGCGGATACGAACCATGAATAGGCTCGAACAATGCTGATCCACTACCCACGGATGCAGAAGGTAATAAGCCGAGCGATCCCGCAATTACACTTGCCTCATCACTAATAATATCACCAAACATATTTTCGGTAAGTATTACATCAAATTGTTTTGGATTAAGAATGATCTGCATAGCCGCATTATCCACAAACATGTAATCCACTTCCACCTGGTGATATTGCTGCGCCAGCTCCTGCACTACTTTACGCCAAAGCCTTGATGTTTCCAGCACATTGGCTTTATCTACCAATGTCAGTTTCTTTCTGCGTTGTACGGCATGTTGAAAAGCAAGATGTGCGATGCGTTCAATTTCCGGTTCTGTATACACACATTCGTCAATAGCCTGCGTTTTATCGCTGTTCAATTCTTTCTTTCCAAAGTATATGCCTCCGGTAAGCTCACGATATATAATAAAATCAACACCTTCACTATGTTTAGCTTTCAATGGCGACAAATGTTGCAAAGAAGCATAAGTATTAACCGGTCTTATATTAGCGAACAATTGTAAACTCTTTCTCAGCTTAAGCAATCCCTGCTCTGGTCTTACGGTTGCAGTAGGATCGTTATCATATTTAGGATCGCCAATGGCGCCGAACAGTACAGCGTCACTATTCAAACAAGCCTCAATGGTTTCATCAGGTAAGGGATTGCCTGTTTTATCAATAGCAACAGCACCCATCAAATGATATGAATAGGTAAACTCGTGCGAAAATGTTTTGGCAACGGCGTTCAGCACCTGAATAGATTGCTGTGTAACTTCCGGGCCAATGCCATCTCCTAAAATAACTGTGATGTTTTTTTTCATAAATAAAATTCATGTTACGGATCTGGTGTAATTCAAATTGTTCAAGGGTATATTTACAAATGATAGTTATTTTATAAGATAACTTTGAGTAATATTCTCCGGCGGGTAAACATGCCTGTTATCAATAAAAGAACAGTTCATCTGGTAGTTTAAAATGAAGCGTGACGCAAAAGCGCCACGCCAATCAGAGTGCTTAACGCATCATGAGAAAACATCTGCTTATTATGCAATTGCTACTTCCGGATTTTTGGTGGCGGCCAACGTCTTCAGATCTTCATCACTTACTTCTTTTTTTACATCAGCTACCTGTAAAAAAGCCTGGTACAGCTCGTCAATATCATTACGGTTAAAATTGTACCCCAGCTTTTGAAAACGATGTGCCAGTGCGGAACGCCCGCTTCTGGCGGTTAAAACAATCTTCGAGCTATCAGCACCCACTTCTTCAGGGCGGATGATTTCATAATTCTCCGCATTTTTCAAAAAACCATCCTGGTGTATGCCAGATGAATGTGCGAACGCATTACTACCTACAATTGCCTTATTAGGTTGAACCGGCATACGCATGGTTTCTGCTACCAAACGGCTCATCGGGTTAAGCTGATCTGCTTTAATATCTGTATATAGTCCTAAAGATTCGTGTTGTTTTATAATCATCACTACTTCTTCAAGCGACGTATTTCCGGCCCTTTCTCCCAAACCATTGATAGTACACTCTATCTGGCGGGCTCCATTCATAACCCCTGCTATGGAATTAGCGGTAGCCAGGCCAAGATCATTATGACAATGACAGGATAAAACAGCCTTATCAACATTAGGAACATTATTAATAAGATAAGCCATCTTTTCGCCATATTGATGCGGAAGACAATACCCTGTAGTATCAGGAATGTTTACCACCGTGGCACCGGCTTTAATAACGGCTTCCACTACACGAGCTAAAAATTCAAGATCAGCCCTTCCTGCATCTTCGCCATAAAATTCTACGTCATCAACCAGATTGCGGGCATATTTCACCGCTTCAACCGCTCTTTCCAGTATCTCGTCTCTATTTGAATTAAACTTGGTTTTAATGTGGAGATCAGATACACCTATTCCCGTGTGTATACGTGCACGTTTAGCGCCTTTTAAGGCATCAGCCGCCACTTCTATGTCTCTCTTTATAGCCCTTGTGAGCCCACAAACTGTGGCATTTTTTATTACCTGCGAAATATTACGCACAGACTCGAAATCACCGGGACTCGACACCGGGAATCCAGCTTCTATTATGTCCACACCAAGGTTCTCCAGCGCTATAGCCAACTCAATTTTTTCGTTGGCGTTTAACTTACATCCCGGAACCTGCTCACCGTCTCTTAATGTGGTGTCAAAAATGAAAATCTTGTCCTGAAGCATAGATGGATTTTAGATGATTGTAAAGCTCATCTGGAAGAATTTTAACTTCACCGGGCTTTTTATTTGAGATATTTGCAAATCGCCCCACGAATATAGTTGCTGGTGGTACGGGAATAAAACCAAATTAAACATTATATTACGCTGTGTAAGACCCTCATTTTTTGGCAAAACCCTTTACCACAGGGACTTTTAAAGAAATTTGATTACGATGCCCAAACGTTCTACAGATGAGTTATTTCAGTTGGTAAAATCGCTGGAAAAGGCAGAAAAAAGGAATTTTAAGCTTTTTGTTCAGCGCAATGCCACCGCTCCGGATATGAAAACCATACAGTTATTTGATGCCATGGACAAGATGGACGATTATGATGAGGAAATTCTGCTGAAACGGAACCCGGATATAAAGAAGCAACAATTATCAAACCTCAAATCGCACGTTTACAGGCAGATTTTAGCCAGTTTGCGTATACTAAGAGACGAGAATAATATTCAACTCCAGTTGCATGAATATATGGACTATGCGAGAATATTATATGATAAGGGACTTTACCTGCAGAGTCTTAAAACATTGGAGCGCATAAAGGAATTTGCCAGAGAACATAACCAGCTTACTTACGGTTTACAGGCATTGATTTTTGAAAAAAAGATTGAAGCCTTGTATATAACCCGAAGTATGGGAAACCGGGCTGAAACACTTGCAAAGGAAGTTGATGAAGCCGACGACAGGTTGAGTATGATCGGCAGGCTATCTAACCTTTCCCTGCAATTATACAGTTGGTACATAAACATGGGCCATGCAAGAGATGATAAAGACCGGCTGGCAGTTAAAGCTTTTTTTGAAACCAATCTTCCTGTCAACGCTTCGCACTATAAAGGCTTTTATGAGAAGCACTATTTGTATCAAAGCTATTGCTGGTATGGTTTTATTCTGCAGGATCTGTTGATGTATTACCGTTACTGTCAGAAATGGGTAGACGCTTTTGAACATGAGCCCATCATGAAAAAGGTAGATACGCAACTATATATAAAGGGTATGCACAACCTGCTGAATGCGCATTTTGTTTTACAGAACTATGAAAAATTCAATACTACCTTAGAAAAATTTGAGCACTTTTATCATTCAAAACAAGCAAACAGTAACGACAATAATCGTGTTCAATCCTTTATATATTTATACACATCAAAGCTCAACAAACATTTTTTAGAAGGAAGTTTCACACCTGGTTTGAAACTGGTACCGGAAATTGAAGAAAAGATTAGTGAGTACCGGCTGAAAATGGATCGCCACAGAATATTGGTATTTTATTACAAAATAGCCTGCTTGTATTTTGGTAGTGGTGATAATGAAAAAGCCATTGACTACCTGAACCGGATCATCAACTGGAAAGTTGATCTGCGCACCGACCTGCAGTGTTATTCAAGATTACTGCATTTAATTGCGCATTACGAACTGGGTAATTATGAATTGCTGGAATACCTTATTAAATCAGTGTACCGCTTCATGGCAAAAATGCAAAACCTCAGTGTAGTAGAAGAAGAGATCTTCAGCTTTTTAAAGAAGTCATTCCGGTTTGATAAAAAACAAATCAAAACGGCTTTTGTTGCACTCAAAAGCAAGCTGGAAAAATACAAAGACAATCCATTGGAGAGCCGCTCTTTTATGTACCTAGATATCATTTCCTGGCTGGAAAGCAAAATAAAAAATGTACCCGTACAGGAAATTATGCGTGAGAAGTATAAAGCGGAGACAGGCGGCAAAAGAAAAGTAGCGGGGTAAAATTACAGGTTATCGCCAGAGGCGATACAATGCAGTTCGAGGCGTCTCCGCCCCGAACAGTAAGAGTATGGACGCATCGCACAACGACAAACAACTTCACCCAGTTTGTTCACCTGACAAAAAATTTTCTCCCTCTCTGTGATTTTTTTGATGCCCAGGCGAATAATGATAGCAAATGAGTTCAGGCGATAAAACAACCATATTTCTTTCGGTACTTCAAACACACAAAGGCATAATTTATAAGATTGCCAATGCCTATTGCAGTGATGAAGACAACAGGAAAGATCTTGTACAGGAAATAACTATTCAGCTATGGAAATCGTTTGACAAATACAACGAAAGTTTTAAATACTCTACCTGGGTTTACAGAATAGCTCTTAACACAGCTATTTCGTTTTACAGAAAAGAAAATCGCAGAAAACAAATCTCAGCTTCTTTATCAAACAATATTATTGAAGTAATAGATGAACCAGCAAAACCACCTGACACTGCGCTACAACTGCTCAATAATTTTATAGCAACTCTCAAAGAAATGGACAAAGCATTGATGCTGCTGTACCTGGAAGAAAAAAGCCACAAAGAGATAGCGGAGATAACGGGTATTTCACAAACAAATGTTGCCACAAAAATCAGCAGAATTAAATTATTGCTTAAACAAAAATTCACAAACATAAACTTATAATATATGCAGGATATAGAAATTCTTGATTTATGGAAAGCTTACGATCAAAAACTGGAAGAAACATTGCTTATTAATAGGCGAAACGCGATTGAGATCACAAAAATCAAAACAAAATCTTTGCTCAGTTCAATGACACCTTTAAAGATTTTTACAATCGCAATAGGTATTGTATGGGTATGTTTTGTTGACCTTATCATAGTGAGCTCATTCAGCTATGCGAGCCCCTTTTTTACCCTTTCAGCCGTCATACAGGTTTTATTAACCAAAATAGCAATCCTGATTTATGTATACCAGTTAGTAGTAATACAGCGGGTAAATATCAATGAACCTGTTTTGCAAACGCAGGAAAAATTGTCTTCGCTCAAATCTTCCACTCTTTGGGTAGCGCGTTTACTTTTTTTGCAATGCCCTGTATGGACGACCTTTTATTTAAGTAAATCCATGATAGCAAACAGTGGCGGCATTTTTTTTATTATCCAAATTTTAATCACAGTAGCATTTGGGTATATATCAGTGTGGCTCTTTTTAAATATCAAATATGAAAACCGCCATAAAAAATGGTTTAAACTTATTTTTAAAGGCAAAGAATGGGATCCAATTATTAAGGCAATGGATTTACTGGAACAGGTAAAGGAATATAAAGCTACAGTTCTTCTCTAGTATAGATCTCCCTGTTGAGATAATATCTCCCTGTACTTATTAAATACTTTTGTTTTGGAAATAAATCCCACAAAGTGTTTGTCTTTATCCAACACAGGTAAATACCAGCTATGGCTCAAATCAAATTTTTCCATTACCGACAGCATATTTTCATCTTCGTATAATATAGCCGGCGGTTTTTTCATAATAGATTTTACTGATACATGTGTATATTGTTGCGAATCAAACAGCTTTTGCTTAATATCATTCAGTTCAATAATGCCCGCGAACTTTTGATGACTATCTAACACGGCGAAGATATTTTTTTCGCTTTTTTTGATCAATTCTATCAGTTCCGCTAATTTTTTATCAATTAAAATGGTATCGTAGGAGTCCTGCAGCATTTCGCGCAGACTAATGGTGGTAAGAATGTTCTTTTCTTTTTGATGGGTAAAAATCTGTCCTTCTTTGGCCAGTTGTTTTGTTTCCATTGAGTAAGGTTCGTATTGCTTCACAATAAAAAAAGCAATAGAAGAAACAATCATTAATGGAATAAATAATTCATAGCCATTAGTAATTTCAGCAATTAAAAATATGCCCGTAAGCGGGCAATACATTACGCCGGTTAATACGCCTGCCATTCCAACTAATGAAAAATTTCCTTCGGGAAGTTTTACCAACCCGGTTGCATTGCAGAGTTTTGAAAAGAAAAAGCCAAGATAAGAACCTACAAATAAAGAAGGAGCGAAGTTTCCACCATTACCTCCACCACCAATAGTAATACCTGCTGCTAAAGGTTTTAATAATACTATAAATCCTACAAAAATAATTACCTCCCAGTCTTTCTGTAAATAAGATAACAGTGTTGTATTATCTGTTACATTTTCAAATTTATCACTGGCTACCAGTTTTACACTTTCATATCCCTCACCAAAAAGTGGTGGGCATAAAAAATAAATAACCACCAACATCAACCCTGCCATTAAAGCTTTGGAATAGCCATTCATTTTACGATGATGGATAAAATGCTCTGTCTTTTTAAATACTCTAGCATAGTATAATGAAATAAAGCCTGCCATTATGCCCAGCACTATGTAAAACGGAACGTTATGATAATTGAAATTCTGCTTTAATGTAAAATTGAATAAAACGGATTCGTTAAGAATAACTTTAGCGATAAGTACGCTTACAACTGCAGAAGTAATAAGCGGAATAAAATAACTCACCACTATGCTCTCTGTTAACAATACCTCGATAGCGAATATAACGCCTGCTATGGGCGCATTAAAAACTGCAGCGATACCCGCCGCAGCTCCGCAGGCAATCAACAACGTTCTTTCACGATAATTTAATTCGTGCACACGGGCTATATTAGACCCCACTGCAGAGCCTGTAGCTACAATAGGTGCTTCCAAGCCCACAGAACCTCCCATGCCTACAGTAATAGAACTGGTAATAATATGTGCATAGGTATGCCGTAATGGAATAAAAGAAGCTTTAACGGCAATAGCTTTTAATACCATTGCAATCCCTTTTTCAATTGCTCCGCCCAAAAAATGCCTTATTATTAAAACCGTCAGCAATAAACCCAATGCAGGAAACAATAAATAAGAGAATCGTGAAACAGGTATAATCTTTATCCAATGCTGCACATAATGAACAAGCATTTTTAATAAAACCGCTGCCAACCCTGATGTAACACCTACTATAACAGATACCACCATCATATACTGCACATTGCTGAGCCTTACGCGAAGGAGGTGTGTTAAATACTGATATGCTTTTTTAATTGATCGGTTCATTCATTTGTAGTTGCAAAATGAGGCTTGCAAATATAGTAATGTTATTTTTGCATGGTCATCTTTACTTAACTTGTAAAGTAATTCAATAATATGTCAAAAGAACAGAGAAGAAAGGACGCATTGGAGTATCATTCAAAAGGAAGACCAGGGAAGATTGAAGTTGTTCCCACTAAAGATGCAAAAACACAACGGGATCTTTCGCTTGCATATTCACCAGGTGTGGCGGAACCATGTAAGGAAATACAGGCAAATAAAGAAAACGCATATAAATATACAGCAAAGGGTAACCTGGTTGCGGTGATTAGCAATGGCACAGCAGTACTTGGCTTAGGAGATATTGGCGCAGAGGCGGGTAAACCCGTTATGGAAGGCAAAGGCGTATTGTTTAAAATATTTGCAGATATTGATGTGTTTGATATTGAGGTTGACGAAAAAGATCCCGAAAAATTTGTACAGATTGTACGATCACTCGAGCCCACATTTGGAGGCATAAACCTGGAAGACATTAAAGCGCCGGAATGTTTTTATATAGAAAAAAAAACTGAAGAGCAAATGCATATTCCTGTAATGCATGATGATCAGCACGGTTCTATTATAAGTTCTGCCGCTTTGCTGAATGCACTGGAATTACAAGGGAAGAAAATTGACAAAGTACGTTTTGTGGTAAATGGCGCTGGCGCCGCAGCTATGGCTGCATTCAATTGTATGAATCGCTTGGCGCTCAAAGCAACAACTTTACTTTATTTGATAAAGATGGTGTATTGCATAACGACAGCAGGATCTTGATGATATAAAAACGCCGCTTTGCCATAAGCGATAAAAGTACCACTATCAAGCGCCATGAAGGGCGCCGACGTATTTATAGGACTTAGCGCAGGCAACACCATTACCCAGGAAATGGTTAAGAGCATGGCTAAAAAACCTATAGTATTTGCTATGGCCAATCCTGATCCGGAAATTACCTGGGATGCGGCTACTGCCTGCCGTAAGGATATTATTATGGCAACAGGTCGCAGCGATTATCCTAACCAGGTAAATAATGTATTAGGCTTCCCATATATCTTTCGTGGTGCATTAGATGTGCGGGCCACACAAATTAACGAAGCCATGAAAATGGCTGCTGTTAAAGCATTAGCCCATCTTGCCAAAACGCCTGTGCCGGATATTGTTAACCTGGCTTACATGCAGAACAATATTGTTTTCGGCCCCAATTATATTATTCCTAAACCACTTGATCCACGCCTTATTTCAACCATATCGCCGGCAGTTGCTAAAGCAGCAATGGAAAGTGGTGTGGCCAAACATAGTATTGAGGATTGGGAAAAATATGCACTCGACCTGGATCAGCGATTGGGCAACGACAATCAGTTGTTCCGTGTAATTGGCAGCAAAGCAAGACAAGACCCAAGACGTGTAGTGTTTGCAGAAGCAGATAATGTACGAATTTTAAAAGCCGCGCAGATTGTATTGGATGAAAATATCGCATACCCTATATTGTTAGGCGAAGAAAAGAAAATAGAAAAGATAGCGCATGATAATGGTATTGACCTTGAAGGCATTCCTATTATTGATCCACGCAGTGATAAATGGGAGAAGAAGCGGCATGAATACGCTGAACTCTATTTCAAAAAAAGGCAAAGACGTGGTGTGAATAGTTATGAAGCATCAAAAATGATGAAAGAGCGCATCAGGTTTGCATGCATGATGGTAAATACGGGTGATGCGGATGCCGTAATCAGCGGGCTTACGCGAAATTATCCTACAACAGTTAAGCCTGCGCTCGAAATAGTTGGAACAGAAAAAGGCGTAAACAAGATAGCGGGCATGTATATAGTGATCACAAAAAAAGGCCCTGTATTTCTTGCAGACACTACTGTTAACTTTAATCCAACGGCTGAAGAGTTGGCAGATATTACCATAATGGTGGCAAATGAAGTAAAAACCTTCGGTATTGTTCCGCGCATTGCTATGTTGAGTTATTCCAACTTTGGAACCAGCAACACACCCGAAGCTATAGTGGTACGCAAGGCAAGAGAAATTGTAAAGCAAAAAAATCCCGACCTTATTGTTGATGGTGAAATGCAGGGGATACTCGCTTTTAACAAGGAATTACTGAAAGAGAATTATCCTTTCAGCGAGTTGGCGGGCATGGATGTAAATACGCTTATATTTCCTAACCTGAGCGCTGGCAATATTGCTTACAACTTATTACAGGAGTTGGGAGGATTTGATACCATAGGACCTGTTTTATTGGGATTAGCTAAGCCCGTACATGTATTGCAGTTAGGCAGCAACGTTAGAGCTATTGTGAATATGGTATTGATAGCGGTAGTGGATGCACAGCAAAAATGCCCGCAAAAAGCACAGGGAGATATTAATGAAAAGAAATGGTGGGAAAACCCTAAAAAAATAAACGAAACGGTGTGAGTATGTGAGACAATAAAAGTGAGATATCAGTATGAAAGAACCGAGAAAAATTTTACCTCTCACGTCTATCGTTTCACCGCTTATAATTACATTACAGCATACATTCCATGACAACACATGATCACAATAAAATTTCAAGAAAAAAGAAGATATATGCCGTAAGCAAATCTTTTAAAAAATACCTGAAGCGTTACGGCAGGGAAATGCATCTTCCGCTTTCTTATGAATCACTCAAACATTTTCAGCAGGCTATTCCCTGCTATAACAGTCACGGCGAAGACACTTTGTGGGAAACTGTATTCTATAATCCCAGCACCACCCAGGAAATTCATCATGCTTTAATCAGGATATATTCGCTTATTAAAGCAGCAGGCGCCAACCAGGCAGAAGATCACCTGCATGTGGAGCGTATTGATTTTTGCGCATTTGGCAATTCGCAACCTTTTCGCGTAAAAGTGGTCAACAATTATAATGATGTATATAGTTATCTCTATATTAAAATAGCAGATGCATCCCGGATACTGGGGCTAGAATTAGAACACCTGTTGTCGCCTTACTCCATCAATTATCTTATTGATAACAATACTTTAATTGAAGAGCATATAGCCGGTGTTCCTGGTGACATGTTCATTAAAGATTTTCTTCATCGTCCCGATTTTAACCCGATAAGGATAGCTAAGGAGTTTGTGAAGTTCAACGAACGTTGCTTTGCACGATTGCTGGGCGATATGAGGAGTTATAATTTTGTGTTTGAAATCACGCCCGATTTTGACGATATACAGTTTTGCATAAGAGCTATAGATTTTGATCAGCAATCGTACGAAGGCAGAAAAAACTTTTACCTGCCACAATTTTTTAAAGAAAACCGGGTTTTTGTAGAACTGGTGCAGCAACACCTCAACCCCGAAGTAATTGAACAATACCAGCAGGAGGAGCGGGCACAATTATTTAAAAGAATAAAGGCACAGCGACACAGACTTGGAGATCTTAAGTCTTCTGTTGACCAGGATGAATTAGCGCCCCGTGAAAAGTTACAACAACTGGCAAAAGAGCTTTCTGAATACTTTGGAAATAAAAAGTTTTTAACCTGCACCAGCATGGGTGATATTTTGAGAGTGCAGCTAAGAGAACTTGTAGTGATCCATTTAAATAAAAGATGAATTAAGGTGGCACATTTCAAAATTGCAAAGTTGAGTGAGATCCCCGCCTGTAGCTTTCGCTACCGTTCAGCATCTCACCTAACGGAAAATATAGATAGAGCGAAATTTGAAATGTACCCGATTAACCATTTTCAGGTATTTTTGTTTGAATATAAAATTATTGCATGACGTTTTTTAACCATTTTGGGCGATACCTTTTAATGATAAAGGGAATGTTCACCAAGCCCGAAAACTGGAGAATGTACTGGAAGGAACTGATTCATCAATGTTCTGATATTGGTCTTGGCTCATTAGGTATAGTTGTGGTGGTAGCATTGTTTATCGGTGCCGTGTCAACACTTCAAACTGCTTACCAGTTAGTAAGTAATCTTATTCCTAAATCTACTATCGCGCAAATTGTAAGAGATACCGTAATACTTGAATTTGCTCCCACTATTACCTGTATTGTACTGGCGGGAGTTGTAGGTAGTAAAATAGCAAGTGAATTAGGTAACATGCGCGTGAGCGAACAGATAGATGCGCTTGAGATAATGGGCATCAATACCAAGGCCTACCTGGTAATGCCTAAAATACTAGCTTCTTTTTTAATGATTCCGGTACTCGTAGTTATTGCGGGAGTGTTAGGCATCTGGGGTGGACGGATGGCTGGAGTTTTATCTGGTATTCTTTCTCCGGAGGAGTTTGAACTGGGCTTGCTTAGCGGCTTTCAACCTTTTAATGTAGCTTTTTCTTTATACAAAGCTTACACTTTTGCTTTTATCATCTCAAGTGTGCCGGCTTATTTTGGTTATTTTGTAAAAGGTGGTGCGTTGGAAATAGGTAAAGCAAGCACTACCGCGGTAGTTACCAGTTGTATAATGATATTATTCGCGGATTATATTCTGGCAGCGCTGTTGTTGTAAAATTCTATATCCTTATGATAGAAATAAAAAATCTGCGTAAAAGTTTTGGTGAAAAAGTAGTGCTTCATGATGTAAGCGCTGTAATGGAAGCTGGTAAGGCTAATTTGATTATCGGATCAAGCGGAAGCGGCAAAACCGTTTTTATGAAATGCCTGGTAGGATTATTTGACCCCGATGGAGGAGAGATAATATACAACGGGCAGAATTTTACAACCATGGAAGATGAGCAGCGCAAAGAATTGCGTCAACAAATTGGCATGTTGTTCCAGGGTTCCGCTTTATTTGATAGCCAAACGGTAGAACAGAATGTAATGTTTCCACTGGACATGTTTACCACGTTATCGCACAGCGAAAAAATGAAAAAAGTAAATGAAGTGCTTGACCGTGTTAACCTTAAAGATGCCAATAAAAAGTTCCCGGCTGAAATCAGCGGCGGCATGAAGAAAAGAGTAGGTATAGCACGTGCTATTGTATTAAATCCAAAATATCTTTTTTGCGATGAGCCCAACTCAGGTCTCGATCCTCAAACTTCATTGGTAATTGATAAATTAATTTACGAGGTTACCAAAGAGTTTAATATGACTACTGTGATCAACACCCACGATATGAATAGTGTAATGGAAATTGGCGACCATATTATTTATATGTACCAAGGCGAGAAAGAATGGGAAGGCAGCAACAAAGAAATCATATTCAGCAAGAGCAAGAAATTAAATGACTTTATATTTCCTTCTGAGTTTTTACGCGATGTAAAAGAAATGCGCATGCTTGAGGCAGAAGGAAAAGTACCTAATGGTAAAAAAGAGAACTCATAGAAAATGCAACGTACGCATTACCTCTGTTTGTGAATTAAAGGAAATAATAGTGCGTTGGAGTAATTGATATTGATTTTCTGGTAAAACCGCAGGTTTTTTTATACTTACAGCATAACATTGAACCCGAAAGACCCCAAAAAATAAATTATGGCACAAAACCATAACATAAATTACTTCGTATATTAAATAGAAAACAGCTATTTTTATTTATTCATTAATGCTCAGCCTCTATAAAAACTGTGACTTTAACCCTTTTACCAAACTAAACTTACCTTGTGGTTGAGCGCCTACTATACCTACCGTATTACTTTTTGAGAACGCCGGCGGGCGATTTTTCAAAACTGGTTCGTTTTGTTACGAAAGAAAAAGGTGTATCGTACCTGCCTCTGTACGCGGATATTTTATATTCTGCCATACGGTACAATATCTCCTTCATGGATTATTTTTCATTCCGGTTTTATAATATCAGCAAAAAAGAACGCGAAGAATATATGGGTTCCGGAGCAATGTATGAGTTCCAATTAAAAATGAATCCTAAAAAATTCAGGAATGTACTGCACAACAAAATAGAATTTCTAAAGAAGTTTGACGATTGTTCGGGAAGAAATTGGGCAACCATCGAAATGTTGAAAAATAATCCGGAAAAAACAGATTTCTTTTTATCATCACCAAGCGGTAAGGTGGTAGTAAAATACTCAAAAGGACAATCAGGCAAACAGGTAGAAGTGCTCGATACGAAACAACTCAACAGCAATGCTCTCATCCAGAAAATGGAAGAAAAAAAATTTGATCTGCTGGAAGAATATATACTGCAACATGATGAACTGATGCGCCTGTCGCCCTCAGCAGTAAACACTATACGGATAGTTACACAAATACACAAAGGAGAATTGATAATTGTAACCGCCCGGTTAAGAATAAGTGTTAACAGTGCTGTTGACAATGCTTCGGTGGGCAATATTGTGGTGCCTTTGGATGAACATACAGGCAAGGTTATTGGCCCAGGCATTTATGCCGACATTACTAAAGAAGATGCTTTTACTCACCCTGTTACTGGAATTGATTTTATAGGCTTCCAGGTTCCCCTGTGGGAAGAATGTATTAAGCTGGTAAAGAAAGCAGCATGGCGTATTCCCGAAAACCGTTCAATAGGCTGGGACGTGGCTATAACCAATGAAAGACCGGTTTTAATTGAAGGCAATCACAACTGGCATTACCTTGTCTTACAGATGCCCGAAAAAAAGGGGTACAAAAAAATGTTGCTGCAATATGTAGAGCAATAACCGCAGGATAATAAATTATATCTTGGCCGTTTGTTTCATTGCTTTTTTAGCCAATACTTCTGCAATAGTTTTTCCAATATCTGCCGGGCTGTCAACAACAGAAATACCACATTCGCGCATAATTTTCATTTTTGCCGCGGCAGTATCATCAGCGCCACCAACTATTGCTCCGGCATGCCCCATCCTGCGACCGGGAGGTGCAGTTTGACCTGCAATAAAACCAACTACAGGTTTAGTTCCATTATCTTTAATCCAATGGGCAGCATCTGCTTCCATTCCGCCACCTATCTCGCCAATCATCACTATAGCATCTGTTTCGCTGTCATTCATAAACAATTCCACGGCTTCACGGGTAGTTGTGCCTATTATGGGATCCCCACCAATACCTATAGCGGTTGATATTCCTAAACCTGCTTTAGCTACCTGGTCGGCAGCTTCATATGTAAGTGTACCGGATTTTGACACGATTCCGATTTTTCCTTTCTTAAAAATAAAGCCAGGCATAATACCCACTTTACATTCATCGGCAGTAATTACACCAGGACAGTTAGGCCCTATCAGTCTCGACTTTGAACCAGCCAGGTAATGCTTTGCCTTAATCATATCCTGCACAGGAATACCTTCAGTAATACATATAATTAAACCTATGCCCGCTTCAGCAGCTTCCATAATAGCATCCGCGGCAAAAGCAGGAGGTACAAAAATAATAGACACATCAGCGCCGGTTTGCTTAACCGCATCAGCTACCGTATTAAATACAGGAAGATCCAGATGTTTTTGACCACCTTTTCCTGGCGTAACACCTCCAACTACCTTCGTTCCGTATTCTATCATTTGGGTTGCGTGAAAAGTACCTTCTGTTCCGGTAAAACCCTGAACAATTATTTTGGAGTTTTTGTTTACTAAAACCGACATGATGTATAAGTGTTGCTGTTTAAGAAAGCAGGGCAAAAATAAGGGAATAATTGTTACAAGTTTCAGGTTTCGGTTGCAGGTTTCAGAATCCATAGAAAGGCAGAAGGCAGTAGTAAGCAGGCAGAGGGAATACAAGTTTCACATTTTTCGTTTCACGTCTATCGTCTCTTCTCACAATTCACTATTCACTCTCCTTATCCAACACTTCAAACTGCCGGGTAAGCCTTTCGCCTGAGGCATCAACCAATGTAATAAAATGTTTGCCGGGTGATGGGCTTAATGCCATTTGATGAAAGTGTGTAGTAGTTCCTATGTATTCATCATCAAGATGCCAGAAAATTTTAGCATCGGTTTTTTGATGTGCTGCGGTGAAAATAGCTTTGCCCCGCTCTCCATTCAGTTCAACCGGCACATAAATTTTAGCGTTCGGTTCAGGGTAAATCAACTCCATCACTTTTCTATTCTCAATGATTCCACAACCTGATTTATAAGAGGGCGGTGATTGATAATCAAAGTGCCTCCGTTTATAATACCATTCCATAGACGGAGGCAATATAAACCAACTTTTGTGTACCATAGAGGAAGGGGAAACACATGCTTCGGTTACTCTGTACTGCTGGGTTGCATCAAGATGTATAATGCTGTGATAAGGGCATAAAGGACTATTGATGCCATTAAGTGAAGTATAAATCGTATCAATATCCGCGCAATCTTTGTTAGCCCTGAATCCACTCTGGCGACAAACAGCAACAGGTACACGATTGATTTCAGGTTCAGCAAACCATTGGGAGGCAGGCAAGGTTTTTAATATATCAAACATAACGGGTGCGGCCATCTGCACACCAATCAATCCCGGGCGCCCTTCCCCATTGCCGTTACCAACCCAAACCGCTATTACATACCGCTGGGTTACACCTATAGCCCACGCGTCTCTAAAACCAAAGCTGGTACCGGTTTTCCACGCAATACGCTGAGACGAACTGAACTGTTTCCATAATCCTTCTTCGCCAGGGCGCATTACTTCTTCCATTGCCTGGAACATATACCAGATAGAAGTTGGGTCTAAATAGTTCGCGGCAGTTTTTGCAGCAGGTGTGTTTGGTTGTTGATTGGGTATATAAACAGGTGCATGAAAATCTTGCTGGAAAATTTTGCCTTTATTTTTTTTGCTGTGATTTAATGAGCGGGCTAAACTGGCGTACATACCTGCTATATCCCAGGGCGTTACTTCACAACCACCCAGTATAAGTGATAAGCCGTAAGTATCTGCAGAGCGGTTCAATGTAGTGATGCCTGATTTTTTTAATACTTCATAAAATCGTGGATATTTATAATCGCGCAACATGCGCACCGCCGGAATATTCAGGGATCGTGACAAGGCCTTTGAAGCAGGCACCGCACCATCATAATCTCTGTCGAAATTTTGAGGTGTATACCCTCCTATTTGTGTAGGAATATCAGGCACGAGCGAATTTGGCAACAATAAACCATCATTCAGCATACAGGCATACAATAAAGGTTTTAATGCACTACCCGGACTGCGTGGCGAACGGATCACATCCACATGACTTTGCAGGTCTGGGTATTCAGGGTGATACGCATTACCCGCATAAGCCAAAGCACTACCAGTTTCTATATCCAGCACTAAAGCGCAAATGTTATTAATGCCATTGCCTTTATACGTATGGTGATACTGCTCAACAATACGGGCTATGTTTTTTTGAAGATCGGCGTGAATAGTAGTGCGGGTAAGTGTATTAGTCTTTTCTTTTGTTTCCTTTTTAAAACGCTGCAATAAATGCGGAGCTATCTGTGGCAGCGGCTTAGGCTCATCTGGCAATGGTTCCAGTTTTGATAATTCACAGGTTGACGCGTCAATCTTTTTTTGCGCGAGCAATTTATCCAGCAAAAGGTTTCGTTTTCTTAGTAATTCAGTCCTGTTTTTCCCGGGATACACCAACGCGGGAGAGTTGGGCAAAACCGCCAGTGAAGCCATTTCCCCCCAGCTTAATTGATCCGGAGATCTTCCATAATACCGCCAGGAAGCAGCATCAAGCCCTATTACATTGCTACCAAAAGGCGCGTTGGAAGCATATAATGCAAGGATATGTTTTTTTGAATATGCCACCTCTAACCGCACAGCCAAAATGCTTTCTATTAATTTTTGAAAAATGTTCCTGTGTTTATTGCGTGAAAGCCGCATTACCTGCATAGTGAGTGTACTGCCGCCACTCACTGTTTTGGAAGAGCGCATATTTTGCCGGAGCGCTCTGCCCATTGCCAGTATATCAACACCGGGGTGATAATAAAACCGTTTATCTTCAAAAGTTACAATACACGCAGCAAACTTTTCAGGCACAGTATCATTATAAGGAAAACGCCATTGTCCATCAGTAGCAATGGTTGCTCCCAGTAATTCTCCTTTATAATCTTCAATTACATAACTGGTGGGTGTGCTAAATAACGGATCGGGTAATGCAAACCAGAACCAGGTAAGAAAAATCACAAGCAGCAACAAAAAGATTTTGGTGCGTTTTTTAAAATGAGCAAAGCGATAATATATGGCGGAAAAGAATTTTTTCATTTAGTTGCAAACACAATGTACAGCATAAAAAACATCAGGCATTTTAATTAACGTACTGATATGGATTTAAGTTGTATAATATATTTTGATGAAGGGAAAGTACGATTATATATATTGCTGTTCAGTTAAAAAAAATTTAACTTCTAATAAAAGGCGCAGGCCTGTTTTGCACAGAGTACGCTGCAAAACCTGCGGCAGTAAGTCGTAGCAGTTATTCTCTCTTTGTATTGTCGCGCTGAAGTACGAAGTGTCTATCTACAAGGGCCACAAAACACCGAAAAGAAAAGTTCCATAATCTTCAGGCATGATCTAAGCGAAGATAGCTGCTTCGTTCCTCACCATGACCGGTTGGAAGTGTGAGCGCTTCTTTATTTTTGAGAGATAGCCATCGGAATGTCTATAGATTTCTAAAGCGAACGTCATGCTTGAGTTCATGGAGACCACTTCACCGCAGTAACATGTGTCAAGGGCAAACATTATTCGTGCGGTTCGCGGTGACGGTAACCCATTGAACTTTTTTTGATCATCCATGGAATAAAATCTTTTCAACCAGCGTCGTCTTTGCGAGGCTTGCACAAACTATATCAATAATGTATTTCACTTTTAATAAAGCAGGGCTATATTTGTTCAAACCCTGACAACAATGAAAAATTTGTCCCGTTTACGTACACTCTTCATCTTTTTGCTTACTTACGGCGCAGCATATGCGCAACCCGTATCGCGCAACATTATTACCGATGAATATAAAGCCATGCAAGGTAAACTGGCTTCAGGCTGGAACACATGGTATAACAACAGTGTTTTATCGCAGGTACTGTTGCCACAAGGATTTTCCATCAATATAGCATTGACAAGACCCGGCAGTCCCGATTATCTGAAAGAAGTATTTAAAGCCGCGGATATACAGCAACGCCCTGAAAAAGTAAGACTTGGCTTACGTTCAGAAGATGGCAGCTACACAAGTTTGATATTGGAATATAAAGAAGAACAACTATCTGTTGAAACTGCTACAGACGGCGATGATCAGTTGGTATTGATCACTCCATTAAAAGGTTCACAAAATTATGTTGCGGTAGAAGCTGGATTGCTCTGGAACAGAGAAGGTATTATAGGGAGAGAAAAAAACAATCTCACAGGTTCGTTTTCTAACACCACAATTACTGTACATGCTACAGCAGAACCCGTGCCCGACGCTTATTCAGTAACCACCGCGCCGCATCTTTCTTTTTCAACCAAATCAGCACTCGGCATTTACACAGGCAAAACACGCACCATTGAAGAAATTAAAACCATCATCGGCCAACATCGTTTGGTACAGGAAAAACGGATCAGCAGTTATGGCGACCTGTCTGAATCGTTCAAAGCCATGCAAACCATTCTTGCGTGGAATACAACTTACGATGCACCAAACAATCGGGTGATCACCCCCGTTAGCAGAATGTGGAGCAATGGCTGGGGTGGTTTTGTGTTGTTCGACTGGGATACTTATTTCGCCAGTTACATGCTGTCGTTGTTTAATAAAGAACTGGCTTATGCCAATGCGGTTGAAATAACAAAAGCCGCTATGCCTGATGGTTTTATTCCTAATTACCAGGCACCTTATGGCAACTCATCCTGGGATCGCTCCCAACCACCCATAGGAAGTACCATCATACTGAATATATATAAGAAGTACCAGGAAAAATGGTTTTTGAATGAAGTATACGACGACCTGGTGAGATGGAACCGCTGGTGGCCAAAATACAGAGACAAGAACGGATACCTTTGCTGGGGTTCACAAAAAGTGGCAGACACATTAAAGACCATCAGTGTTCACGATGTACAGGCAGCCAAATATGAATCGGGGCTGGACAACTCTCCCATGTATGATGCTGTTCCGTTTAATGAGCAGACCAATATGATGGAACTGGCTGATGTAGGGTTAATGAGTATGTATATTATGGATTGTCATTCACTTTCGGAAATGGCAACCATTCTTGGCAAAAAAGAAGATATAAAAGAACTGGATAAACGTGCTGCTTTTTATACAAAACAATTAGCTACTTTATGGGACGGGAAGGCTGGCATTTTTTTGAATAAGCGTTTGGATAACGGCGAAAAAAGTTACCGTTTATCACCCACCAATTTTTATCCTATGCTGGCAAAGGCATGCACACAACAACAAGCTGAGCGCATGATCAAGGAACACTATTACAATCCCCAGGAATTTTATGGTGAATACGTAATGCCTTCTATTGCCCGCAATGATCCTGCATTCAAGGATAATGATTACTGGCGTGGCAGGATCTGGGGACCGATGAATTTTCTGGTATATATGGGAATGGAAAATTATGATCTGAAAGATGCAAGAGCAGACCTGATTAATAAATCAAAAGCATTGCTAATGAAGAACTGGAAAGCTGAAGGTGGCGTTTACGAGAACTATAATTCGGTTACGGGTACAGGCGGCGATGTAAAAAGCGCTGATGCTTTTTATCATTGGGGCGCGTTACTAACTTTTATGGAGTTTATTGAAAAGGGATATTTAAAAGGAGATGGCGCTAAGACAGGAAATAAATGAAGCCAATATTATAGCGACGGTCTTATAACGAAAATATGTAGCTATGCCGGAGCAGCGGTTAAACATTACTTGACTTGCTAATAAGACAAGTAAATATACTGGCACAGGTCTGGCTTTGCACAAAGCTGGGCTACAAAACCTGCGCCAGTATATTTAAACCGGCGCTTCTCAGTGACCCTAAATGTGATCAAAAAGCTGTGCGAGGGGTCCTCGCCTCGCACAGCTTTTGTTGTCGCCTCCGGCGACTTAACAACAAGATAGCTTTACTGCACATCCCACCACATCCTGCTGGTAATTTTATCTCCGCCGGTTAATGCTGAAACCGCTGCATTATAGTTTGTTGAATTTACCTGTTTGTCAACCGTAGAATAAGCCATCCTTCTCGGTATAGCATTCGGCGATTGACTACCGGTATAATTGATAGCCTTTAAAACAGGAAAACCGGTGCGACGATAATTACTCCACGCTTCATATTCATTAAAAAATGTAGCGGCCCAAAATTGTGTATTAATCATTTCAAGCCCCTCATTTTCATCATAGGCATGGTTATCAAGATAGTCCTGCGCGTTACCTTCATTTATTTCAGCGCCAACGCCAAATACAGACCATTGGGTAATGCCGGCAATTACTCCGTTATTATAATGTTCTGCTGCATTGCCAATGCCCCACCGTGCAGCAGCATCAGCCAGCAACAATTCAGATTCAGCATAGGTTAATACTAAAGTAGGAGCTGTGGCATTAAAAATAATTGGGCTGGGTCGTGAATATAAATTCATATTACCAGGATAACTGGTATCGTGAATGATACCATGAGGTCCATCAGTGGCATCAAAACCATTAGGCAAACCAATCTGATCTGCAGGATCAGAAGAACCACCCTGTGGATCATCACCCGGAGAATAATCATCGGGATATACATATGCAAATACGGGCAATCTCGGATCGTCATTGTTTTTTAAAAAATCAATAAACGTTTTACTGATTTGTCCCGATAACTGAATCGCCCCGTCTTCGCCTATACCACGGTAAATTCTATTGATGGTAAGCGGATCATTGGTGCCATGCTTAACAACAGCATTATCATCATTACTGCTCATGGTTTTACCCTGCACCTGCGTTACATACGTTTTAGCCGTTTCAGGATCAACCTTTGTTAACCTCATAGCCATACGAAGCAGTAAGGTGTTTCCAAATTTTCTCCATTGTCCTATCTGGTCATCAGCATGCAAATAAAACATATCGCCCACAGGTTTATCTGCACTATCATCCAAACTATCCACGGCCTGCGAAACTTCTTTCAACAAATCTTTGTAAATATCTTCCTGCTTATCGTAGACCGGAAAATAAATAGAACCGTGATAGGCAAGACCAGCATTAAAATAAGGAACATCACCATATACATCTGTAATGCGTTCAAATGCCATTGCTTTCATTATCCTTGCTATCTGGTGCAGGTTTTTATATTGATCTTTGCCTTTTGTGGTTGTATAGAGGTCTACCGCATATTTTATAGTAGAAGGATAAGTATGATCAAAGAATGCACCCCAACCACCCGGACTGAATAAATATTTATCACCAAAATAATAGCCTGACGTAGAAGCCCAATGCTGAATCATACATCCGGCACCCTGTATTTCCGTTTCCTCTACTTCAATGGCGTTATCAGCGCTACCAGTATAAAATAACTGAACGGAGGTTAAAATATTATTAGGATCAAATACATCAACAGAAACAGAATTAGGATCTGTGTTTGTTTGGAGTAAATCTTTTTTGCAGGACGAGAACACCGTTACAAAAACAGTACCCGCCAATATGATAGATAGTAATTTCATTTCAATACTTTTTAATAATCTTAAAATTTCACATTAAGGTTAATGCCCAATGTTCTGGTATAAGGCACCTGCGCCTGTTCAATACCCTGCGGGCCATTTGAATAATTTGATTCAGGATCAATATTAGGTGTGTGTTTCATGAGCGTGAATATATTTCTTGCCACCACGCTTAATGTTATACCCTGTATTTTATTATTAAAAGCCGTTGCAGGAAAACTATAGCCTAATATAATCTGCCGTAGTTTTATAAAACTTGCATTGTATACAAAAATGGCAGGATTGGTATTGGCTACCTGGTAATAATAATCCTGCGGGTACAATTCGCTTGTCCCATACCGTTGGTCTCTGCCTTCCAGGGTTTCTTTATTCAAACCGAACTGATAGGCATAATAGTTAGTTCCAGAAAATATCTTTCCGCCAAACTTACCGTCAACCAAAAAAGAAAATAAAAAATGCTTATAACGGAATTCGCTGGTAATACCTGCAGTTACCGGATCAATACCCGAACCAACATTCACATAATTCGTTCCGGCTTTGGGCGCACCTGTTTCAGGATTGATCACTATATTTCCTTTGTCATCTCTTTCTGGATCTGCCACATATATTTGATAAGCAGATTTTCCAATGGTCTGCGACATATAAGCAACTCCTACTCCTTCGTCTTCTCCGGCACGCGAGTAACCGAGCGGGTAATTGCTTGAGCCTGATGAAAGCGATAATACCTTATTGTCGATGTATGTGAAATTGATCGTCTCAGTCCAGGTGAAGCTTTTTGTTTTAACAGGTATTCCCGATACCAATAGCTCAATTCCCTTGTTCTGTATTTTGCCTGAATTCAGTAGTACCGCATTGTAGCCAGAAGTTACAGAAGCAACCGCGGGGATTACTTCTTTACTTACCTTTTTATTATAATAGGCTGCATCTACGTGCAACCTGTTGCCCAAAAAAGAGAGCTCTGTTCCTATTTCGAATTCTTTTGCTGAAGATGGTTCTATAGCAGAATTAGGTACCGTGCCGCCATTGGAAATATTCCCGATAGGGTACCCGTTAAGGTTACCTATGTTGTTATAACCAAGTAAAGTTTGATAAGGTTCGTCTGCTTCACCGCCTACTTCAGCATAACCAATTCTTAGCTTTCCCATATCCAGCGCTTTTATATGCAGCAGCTCAGAGAAAACAAATGACCCACTTACAGAAGGATATAAATAATTCGTTTTGCCCGGCGCCAATGTGGAATACCAGTCGTTACGGGCTGTTGCGGTGAGGTAAGCATAATTCTTATATGCAAAATCAAGTGAACCGTAGATTGATTTATTTACAATTACAGGATTACTGGTATATTCTGTTGGGCTGGCAAGATTACCTACAGTGTAGAGATAGGGCGTTTGAAAAGTATTTCCGGTAGCTACAATGCGATCTACTTCGTGCTTCCTGGAATTAACACCCGCCAAAGCGGTAATACTAAAATCTTTAGAAACTTTAAATAGCTTGCCGATGATGGCATCCACATTCAATTCCGTTGACTTATAATTATCTTCCGTCATCGCACCATCCGGCTGGTAGGCGGTACCGTTAGGCGTTACGCTGGTGTTCCGGTCAGCAAAATAATCTTCCCCTGCTCTTAATTCCAGGTATAGTCCGTTATCAAAAGTATACCTGAGGTCTGCAGACCCTATGAAGCGGTTGCGACGGGTATTATTGATAAACTTATACGCGGCGAAATAAGGATTAGTGGTGTAAGCATCATCTAAAAACTGGTTTTCCGAACCGTCTGTTTTATAACCAGGCGCAAGTGATTTGATATTTACGTTAGGCGGAAGAAACAGCGTAGCAAAATTCACACTGCCCGGCGCATCAGAAACACTTGGGCGATTGTGCGTGTATGCGTTAATGTATTGGCCTTTCAATTGAAGGTCAAGGTGCTTGCCTAATTTATAGTTAGTAGATAAAGTAAAAGATTGTTGCCGGAAACCAGCATTGGGTATAATGCTTTTATTGTTCAGATCGCTTGCAGCGAAACGCAGACTACCATCATCACCCAGCGTTTTACTAAATGAAATGGTGTTGGTTCCTGCAACGCCATCTTTATAAAAATTGTGCATATTGCCAGATACTGCACTATACGGTCTTTCCACGCCATCAAACTGATATACTGATGAGCCATCTAGTTTTGCTCCCCAACTGGATAATCCCAATTCAAATGCCGACTCACCAGAAATAGGCTTGCTGCCAGTTGAGCCTTGCCCATACGTTTTCTGCCAATCGGTATTGTCTATAACACTTTGCACTACATAATTCGAGTTCAATTCAACGCCGATGCCCTTTGCATTTTTTCCTGACTTTGTAGTAATCAATATAACGCCCTTGCTTCCACGATAACCATACAAGGCAGTGGCTGCGGCACCTTTCAACACTGAAATCGTTTCTATATCATCAGGGTTAATATTGATAGTACCATCTCCGCCATCTGCACCGCCATAACCGCCACCCACGTCCGTTTGCGCGTAAGTAGTGTTCTGCATCGGAATACCATCTATTACATACAATGGCTGATTGGAACCTGTGATATCTGATATACCACGAATCACCACGTTGGCAGAACCACCCGGACCTGTAGCCACATTACTAACGTTTACGCCCGCTACTTTTCCTTCCAGTCCATTTACAAAATTGGTTTCCCTTGCATCGGTAAGGGTGGATCCTTCAACGGTAGTTACAGAATAACCCAACGAACGTTTTTCTCTTTTAATGCCCAGACCGGTAACTACTATATCACGTAGTTGTTCGTTGGAAGGTTGCAGTTGTATAGTAATGGAG
>JBGALP010000357.1:0-4110 GCA_044223805.1 Agriterribacter sp. | reverse complement strand
ATGCGTGAGTCGTTTAATACTTCATTTACCATTTCAAACAAAGAGGGTTTGAATAACCTGGTTACAGAAGTTGATCATGCATCGGAAAAAGCTATTATAGCTATTATTACTAAAAACTTTCCGGATCATTATATATTAAGCGAAGAATCGGGGGAGATAGTAACAGACTCCACCTATAAATGGATTATTGACCCTATTGACGGCACCATAAATTATGCTAATGGTATACCCCTTTGTTGTGTGAGCATAGGGCTGGAACATGAAGGAAAAATAATTCTTGGCGCAGTGTATAATCCTTTTTTGAATGAAATGTTTTTTGCCGAAAAAGGCAAAGGCGCAACATTAAATGACAAGCGTTTACAGGTAAGTACCAAAGCAGATGTTGACCGGTCGTGCCTCGTAACGGGTTTCCCCTATACTTATCTTGATGAGCCCAACGGCCCATTGGTTATATTTGAAAAACTGATACGCAAAGGCATTCCTGTAAGGCGCCTAGGTTCTGCAGCTATTGATTTATGTTGGGTAGCGGCGGGCAGGTTTGATGGGTTTTATGAGCACAAGCTGAATGCATGGGATAGTGCGGCAGGGTTTTTAATGGTGGAAGAAGCGGGCGGCACCATTACCGATTTTAAAGGAAACTATTATTCGCCTCACCAGCCTCATATAGTTGCTACCAATGGAAAAATTCATGCAGACCTGCTGGATTATATAAACGGAAGAAGATAAAATTTACAAATACAAATGAACCCGGAACTATAGTATACATCCAGGTTCATTTTTCAATTTTTTGCTCATGTCATCACGTACAGAAATAGGATCGCTTGGCGAGTTCGGCTTAATTGACCACCTTACCCGCAATAACGAAACGCACCATGCTTCTACCATATTAAGCGTTGGTGATGATGCCGCGGTGTTGGATCATTTTGGCAAACAGATAGTAGTTACTACAGATCTTTTGATTGAAGGGGTGCATTTTGATTTAGTATATACTCCCTTAAATCACCTGGGTTATAAAAGTGTGATGGTAAACCTGAGTGATGTATATGCCATGAATGCCACGCCCACTCAAATTACCATCAGCATTGGCATAAGCAACCGCTTTAGTGTAGAAGCGCTGGAAGAGTTTTATGAAGGCGTATACGCAGCCTGCGAAAAGTACAATGTTGATCTTGTGGGCGGAGATACTACTACTTCAAATAAAGGATTTGTAATAAGTATAACCGCTATAGGAGAAGTTACTCCCGATGCTTTTGTAAAAAGAGATGGCGCTAAAAAAGGGGAGTTGTTATGCGTAAGCGGCGACCTTGGAGCGGCTTATCTGGGTTTATTGCTGATGGAAAGAGAAAAAAAGATTTTTTTGGAAAGCCCTGCTGTTCAACCCGATCTGGAAGGGGAAGACTATATTTTAAGAAGATTATTAAAGCCCGAAGCCAGAAAAGATATTATAGAATTTTTAGAAGCGAATGAGATAGTGCCCACCAGCATGATGGACATAAGCGATGGGCTGAGCAGTGAAATATTACACATCTGCAAACAAAGTGAGGTTGGCTGCGTTCTGTACGAAGATAAAATTCCAGTGGCTGAGCAGTCGCGGCAATTTGCTTTTAAGCTGGGGCTCGATCCTACAGCCTGTGCTTTGAGTGGTGGAGAAGATTATGAATTACTTTTTACCATCAGGCAGGAAGATCATGATAAAATTGTACTAAACGAGCAAATCAGCGTTATAGGATATATAACCGAACCTGCTGAAGGAACACATATTATTACCCGGTCGGGTAATAAACATGCTATAACTGCCCAGGGATGGAACGCATTTAAATAAAGAAATTGTTAGCTATTAATGGTAAAGCGGCTTACTTATGTGATACTGTTATTTACACTCGCACAGTTAGTGATTAGTTGCCGCACTTCCCAACATTTGTATGCTCCATCCGCCAAAATTCCGCCCGAAGCTTTAAAAAAGGATTTTGGGTTATTAAGAGCACTGCTGGAAAAATTTCATCCTGCGCTTTACTGGTATACACCAAAAGATAGTATGGATTATTTTTTTAATCGGTATTATAATGCTATTACCGATTCCATGACAAGGCAGCAATTTGGCTTTTCTATACTGGCGCCTATCACTACAAAAATTCACTGCGGGCATACCAGCTTTAATTATCCTTCCAGCTATAACAGGCACATGAAGGAGCATACCCAGCCTTCTTTGCCGCTGTTTATAAAGATGTGGCCTGATACCATGGTACTTACTTCTAATCTTAATAAAGACAGTATTTTAAAAAGAGGATCTATAATTACCAGCATCAACGGCATGGGGGAAAGCCAACTGACGGATACCCTGTTTCAGTTTATGCCTACAGATGGGTATTCAGAAAATGTAAACTATGCCCGTTTAAGCGCCGCACTTCCTTATTATCACCGGAATATATTAGGGCTTTCTAAAACCTACCAGGTAGGTTATATAGATAGCCTGGGTAATGAACAGATAGCATCAGTACCTTTATTTGACCCGGCGAACGACAGTACGGTAAAGGCATTTATCCATTCAAGAAACAGGCAGATTGACCCTAAAAACAAACCCCAAAAATGGGAAGGCATACGGTCGCTGAAAGTAGACACTGCCAATAACCTGGCCGTAATGGAAATCAACAGTTTTACCGGAGGAAAGCTGGCTTCTTTTTTCAGAAGAAGTTTCAGGCGTTTAAGAAAAAGCAACATTCCTAACCTGGTAATAGATATACGAAGCAATGGCGGAGGCAATGTGAGCAATTATACCGCGCTTACAAAATACATCCGTGATTCTTCTTTTAAAGTGTGCGATACTATGACCTCCAATGTGAACAGGCTAGGTAATTATAAAAAGTATTTTAAGGCAGGTTTGCTCAATTCCTTTATTCTGTTATTTGTTGCTAAAAAGCAGGATGATGGTTTATATCACTTCAGGTATTGGGAAAAACATGTTTTTAAACCCCGCAAAAAAAATCATTATAACGGCAAAGTATACGTGCTGATTAATGGACCCACATTTTCCGCTTCTACCTTATTTGCCAATGCAGTAAAAGGGCAACACAATGTTACGCTCGTAGGCGAAGAAGCCGGCGGCGGCTGGTATGGTAACAGTGGCATCCGCATACCTGATATAGTACTGCCTAATACAGGCATGAAAGTAAGGTTACCCCTTTTCCGCATAGTGCAATACCATCATGTAACCATGGATGGCAGAGGGGTTATGCCAGATATTTACGTTCCGCCTACAGTTGAAAACGTGCGCAAAGGCATTGATGGAAAAATGAAAAAAGTACTGGAATTAATAAAAGAAACGCAGAATTAATCTCTCTTTTCAATAAAAATATATATTTTAGCCTCCGCATTTACCACTCCATATCTCTTGCAATACCGCACTACTTGTTAAAAAACCCTGTTCACCTATCTCTCTATAATCAATATCACCGTTAAACCTTGTTGGTTTATTGCCGTAAGAACAATCCCTAAATTGTAATAAGTAAGTGTATGCGTAAAAATTTTACCCTGTTACCCGTATTCATCCTGTTTTCTATTGGCATATATGCACAGAGTGCAACATTGGTTACCAAAGCAACGCTTCCTAGCCCAACCCTCGATGAAATAAGCGGTATTATACATTGGGACGGAAAATTGTATGGGCACGAAGACAGTGGAGGCGACCCTGCGATCTATGAAATTGATTCAACTACTGGTGCAATTACGAAGACAATTACGTTGGGAGGTGTAACTAATGTAGATTGGGAAGATATTACCCAGGATGATACTTATATATATATTGGCGATTTTGGAAACAACAATGGCAACAGACAAGATCTGAAATTTTACCGTATTTCCAAACAGGCTGTCACAGATATAACTGGCAGTACAGGCACTATCCCATTTGAACAAATTGAAACGATTAATTTTAGTTATGAAAACCAGGATGCTTTCGTTAGTTCACCTAATAACACCCGGTTTGATTGTGAAGCAGTAATATATCACAACGGAAAACTCCATTTGTTTACTAAGAATTGGGTAACTACTTATACGGTTCATTATACAGTTCCAATAACGCCAGGAACTTACATAGCGGAAAAAAAAGATAGC
>JBGALP010000356.1:0-4112 GCA_044223805.1 Agriterribacter sp. | reverse complement strand
GCTGCCAGTTGGGGTTGTTTTGTTTGATGTCATTAGTATAAGATAAGCGTTAGTAAGCAGCAATTAAATTAAGGCTTACACCATTCAATATAAAATAAAGTTTCGGGTAAACGCAATCTGAAATCTGCCTGCCGGGAAAATGAAATTAAGAAATTTAGGTTGATTTTTATATTGTCGGCCTCAATACTACTATCATCAACTGTTGTGTCACTCACTTTTACGCCCGGGAACTCTTTTCGGCAATGGCGGTCACCAAATTTGAATCCATAGCATTCAGCGGTTCAAAGCACATTGGATAAGCCATTGCGGTCTGACCCTTTAGGTGCCGACCACAATAGCTCATCGTAAAACATGGTCGGTACCCAAAGGGTCAGACCATGTTTTTAATTGAATACAATATTCTACCCCTTCGGGGTCGCTCCAACATCGCACGTCATTGCTACAAACATGCAATCCCAATGGGATTAAAATACAACAACAAAACGAACACATGGATTTCGCCTGTTTATAGAAACTGTTCAAAGAGCATTGAATAAGCCATTGCGGTCTGACCCTTTGGATGCCGACCACAATGGCTCATTGTAAAACATGGTCGGTACCCAAAGGGTCAGACCAGGTTTTGAATTGAATACTATATTCTACCCCTGCGGGGTCGCTCCAAAATCGCACATCATTGCTACAAACATGTAATTCCCATGGGATTAAAATACAACAACAAAACGAACCCGTAGGGTTCGCCTGTTTATAGAAACCATAAAATAAAATCGACAACCCCGTAGGGGTTGAATTATTATCTTCTATATTTTAAACACCTTTCCGTTCACCATTACTTCCTGGGTCTTCTCATCAAAAATAGCTTTACCACCTGTATGCGCAGACGCAGTTGTCATAATGGTGGCAATGGAATGACTGTAACCTGCATCTACAGGTGCGTTAGGCTGCTTGCGGCTTCTTACGCATTCCATCCAGTTGCGCACGTGGTTTGATGTAAGTTTATCCCCACCTGTATTAGCGCCGGCTTCTACTTTTACCACTTCCGCCAGGCTTAATGTTGGTAAAAGGTTGGCCTGCATGTTCATATTGCTGGCATTTTTTTGACTAAGCCCGCCTTCAGGAGAAACTGTATTATTTACAAGATTTAATTTGCCCCCATTGGAATAATACATTTCTCCGGGATCATCATCACCATTATGCATACGCGAAGCAAAAGTAACCTGGAAACCGGAAGAGAGATCATCTGCAGGACCATAATCAAATACCGCAGTAATGGTATCCCAGTTTCTTCTTCCATCCTTCCATTGATAAATACCACCATTGGCAACTACCGAACGGGGATGTGGCAAACCGCTGAACCAATGCACGGTATCAATCTGGTGACTCATCCACTGTCCGGGTAAGCCTGATGAATATGGCCAGAACAAACGGAACTCAAGATATTTTCTCGGATCGAATGGCTCAAATGGACGGTTCATTAAATAACGTTTCCAATCTGTATCTTCTTCTTTCAATTGAGCTATGGTTGATGTTCTGCGCCAGCGACCCGGCTGGTTTACATTCCATGTTAATTCAACCATCGTAATAGGTCCAAACTTGCCTGATTTAATAAATTCATTTGCAGCGTGATAATTGGAGCCGCTTCGTCTTTGCGATCCTATCTGTACAATTTTACCCGTGTCTTTTACAGCTTTAAGTGCCGCACGGTTATCTTCCATACTTTCTGCAAAAGGCTTTTCTACGTAAGCATCGCAGCCTGCTTTAACCGCTTCAATAGTATGCAGGGCATGCTGAAAGTCGGCGGTGCTGATAAATACCGCGTCTACGGCTTTCTTACCATACATTTCTTCATTGTTTCTGTATGCGGTTACATCATGCCCCATCTTTTCTTTCCATGTTGCGGCACCTTCTTCTCTTCGCTTCTTCCATATATCCGATACAGCCACTACGTCAAAATTCATTTCTTTGTAATGATTCATAAAACAAGGAATATGCGAACTCCTGTGCCTGTCGGAAAAACCAACCACACCTACCCTTACACGATCATTTGCCCCTATGATCCTTCTGTAACTGCTTGCACTGAAAGCTGAAGATCCCATATACAAACCTGCCGTTGTAAGCGCCGTTTGCCTGATAAAATTTCTGCGTGATGATGCCATGAGTTGTGTTTTATTTTATAACAATAACCGGGTTTCAAAATTCACCCGTATTCAATCGTTGTACTCAAAGTTATATGTTCCGGTAAAAAAGCCAATGATATATAACAACTATATAACCCTTATTTTTGGCAAGGAAGCATATATCATTTAAAGAATTATTTATTCTGTTAAATCGCCCGGTATCAACTATGAAATATAATAAAGCAACAAGAGCGCTGTTAGGATTAATTGTACTCGCTTTGTCTCCGTTTTTTTCTATAGCGAAAACGAATGATTTTTCACCCACCAAAGACACTACGCGGCGTATTGTAAATATTGTAAATTTTATACGGCTGCTGGAGCCACGCGATTCCGCCATTACAGAAGATGTATTATATGAAACCGTTCATGAGCAAATTAAGCTGATGGCTACATATCATTTGCCGGGCAGTTTTTTATTACAGTACGACGCATTGATCAATCCCCGCTATCAACAGTTATTAAAAAATGAATTAAGCGCCGATTCTGAAATTGGTGCCTGGTGGGAAATTACGCAACCGCATGCAGAGGCAGCCGGTTTACAATGGCGCGGACGTTATCCCTGGGACTGGCACGCCAACGTAGGTTTCGCTACAGGTTATGCTCCGCAAGAAAGAGAAAAGCTGGTGGATGTGTACATGGAAAAATTCAGATCCATTTTTGGCAGATATCCTACCGCGGTCAGTTCATGGTTTATAGATGAACACACGTTGGGATACATGTACGACAAATACCACATTGTGGCATCAGGCAATTGTAAAGACCAGATAGGTACTGATGGGTATACCATGTGGGGCGGCTACTGGAACCAGGCCTATTATCCCAGCCGTGTAAATTCATACATGCCGGCGCAAAATGTTTCATCGCAAATTGGGGTACCTGTATTCCGCATGTTGGGCAGCGATCCTATCTATCAATATGAGAGTGGTTTAGGCACAGCAATGTCGCATGTAATAACGCTGGAACCAGTATATGAAAAAGGTGGAGGCGATCAGCAATGGGTAGAATGGTTTTTGAAATCGCTGGCAAACGAACCTTGCTTAAGTTTTGCCTATACACAGGCCGGACAGGAAAACTCTTTTACATGGGCTAACATGAAAAAGGGTTTTGAGATCCAGATGCCGATACTGGATTCTTTGAGAAAAGGTGGAAAAATAAGCATTGAAACTTTGTCTGCTTCGGGCAGGTGGTTCGCCCAAAAATATTCAGTCACGCCGGCAACTGCTGTAACTGCGTTTGACGATTACCGTAATGAAGGGCATAAAACCGTTTGGTACGACAGTCGTTTTTACCGTACCAATATTTTCTGGCAACACGATTCTTTACGCATAAGAGATATCCATCTTTTTGACGAGCGTTTTGAATCTCCCTATCTCCGTAAAGCAGGCACTTCCACGCAATGTATCTTCAGGGCTTTGCCTGTAATTGATGGTTTTTCATGGGGCAAACCTGATGCACTGGCAAGTATTCGTATTATGAAAACAAGCACGAATGGAAAAGCGGTTGAAGTAATGAGTAAGAATACGGTGGTAAAAGAATTAGCGGATAATAAACTGCAGGTAACCTGGAGTGATGGTGCCAAACAGCAATTCACACTGGTGTTTGATGAAGATCATATCAACATCAGCTCAAATGATGAACCGGGAGCTAAATGGGTATTGGAATTCAGCACCGCACCTGAAATAGCTCTGCCATTTACCAGCTTCACCAAACAAAAGATCACGGCAATGTTAGATGGTTTTGAATACGCCATTATGCTAGACAAAGGCAGCATTGAAAAAGGTGGCAAAGGCAAAAATTATGTGTATAGAATTATTCCGGTAAATAATGAGGTCGTAATTAATTGCGGGAAGCGATGAGAGCATATGGAATAGATCTTTACCCTACGATAGGAGAAAGCTAAAAGAATATTACTTAACTTTATTACAAAGAGAAAAATGA
>JBGALP010000039.1:0-27985 GCA_044223805.1 Agriterribacter sp. | reverse complement strand
AGTATAACCAGTTTTTTCCGACGGTTTGATATTACCTTTACCTGGCTTAGTACGGGCAGATTTTGTATCAGTTCTTCCTGTATTATTTTTTCATCTACATCACCTTCAACTTCGGTGCGCATAAAAAACCGATTTGTATCCTCATCTACAAATTCCCTGTTCTTTACAATGTTAAGTTGCCTGTTAAATAACACCTGGGTTATACGGTAAATTAGTCCCTTTTCATCGGGGCAGTTAACCAATATAGTAAGCGATACATTCATAATGTCAATATTATTCTAAAATTGCGTGTACGGGCAATAATTGTTTGGTTAAATGTAAAAATAAACATCCGCTGTAACATTAAATTAACCCAAATTAACTCAAGCTGGTAGGGTTTTAGATACCTTGTACTTAATATTCCATTTTTTATATAAACCATTTTTTTATGAAATCTATTAATGTAAAAATGATAGTGGCTACAGCATGTATGGCTTTATTTATGCTGGTTTCGGTGTCTTCCTTTTCTCAGAATAAGCCTCATAAAACCCCCGAAGAAAAAGCAAAAATGATGTCGGACAAAATGAAAACGGGGCTTGCACTTTCTGATGATCAATATCAGAAAGTACAAACCATCAATCTTGATTTTGCCAATAAAACATCCGCGGTGCCTAAAGATGGTGATAAATCTGCGTGGATGAGCAAAATGAAAGAATGCGATGAAGCACGTAGTAAATCTTTAAAAGAGGTGCTTACTGCTGATCAGTTTACGAAATACGAATCAATGAAAAAGGAAATGAGGGGCAAAATGAAAGAAAAGGAAAAGGCATAAGTTTATCATAAAAGATCAATACAAGCCCGCGCTATTATAAATGGCGCGGGTTTTTTATTACCGCATTAAAAAAATTACTGTTCTTAACCTGAATTTTGTTATCTTAGAATTAACCATTTTCATTTATCAAACACCAAAGGTTGCTTTACTATGATCATCACCAAAACTACGATGGCGCTTTGCCTCTCTTTGTGTATATATAAGTACAGCCATACACAAAACTACTTCTACAACAATCAATATTACGACCAGGATTTTCTTTTTGAAATGAATGCTTCTGTTGGAGCTATGAATTGCCTCACTGATATTGGCGGAAAGAAAGGCCTTGGAAAAGGATTTCTAAAAGATTTCAGCCCATCAAATACCAGGTTATGTGGCGGTATAAGTGGAGGTATGGTATACAGATATACACTTGGATTGAGATTGGATTTAACGCTTGGAAGTATTGCAGCCTCCGATGAAGTACTGCGTAACGATGAAAGCGAAGGTAAATACAGGTATAAAAGAAACCTAAGCTTCCGGACCGGTATTGCAGAATGTACACTTTTAGGTGAGCTTTATCCCCTTGTATGGTTAATTGATTCAAAGCGTTTTCTTTTATCACCATACATTACTGGCGGTATAGGTGTATTTTATTTTAAGCCAAGAGCAGCGCTCAATGGTGAGTGGGTTGATCTGAAACCTTTGCATACCGAAGGGCAGGGATTTGCGGAATATCCCGATCGCATACCTTACCGGTTAACCCAAATTAATTTTCCTGTGGGAGCAGGATTAAAGTATGATGTATCTGCCAGCACCAGTATAAGGCTTGAAGTATTGTATCGCTTTACCAATACTGACTATCTTGACGATGTAAGCACCAGTTATATTGACCCTTCATTGTTCGGCAGGTACCTGTCGCCGGACAATGCGGCACTTGCACTTCAACTGCACGACAGGCAAGGAGAACTTGATCCATCGCACGTAACCGCGCCGGGGTCAATAAGAGGGAGGAGCAGCAAAAATGATGGATACTTTTCTGTGCAATTTAAATTGGGAGTGATTATGGGACGGAAGCGGCGGTAAATAAAAAAACCGGCAGGTTGCCGGTTTTATATAAGAGTATAATTCAATCAGCCTAACCGTTATGGAAGGCCGACAATTCAAATTCATCAAGCATAATCTCATCTTGCTGTTGCACCTGCTTATGATCTTCATATCGGTTCTTCACTTTCGCCATATAACGTTGCTTCGCGATCTCACCACGAAAAGTGCCGATTACAGTTCCTGTCATGATGGCTACCGCCAGTGCCATTTTTCTTTTCATCCCTTTCATAACATTTCAATTTAGAGGTTCAACAATTATGTATACATAGACAATATATAGACGAAAAACGCTGTATAATAGTTTCAAAATATTATACTCTTTTCGGCGTTTTTACGGCATTTCAAAGATTATTATCAAACATCAAACTAATAAGCTACCGTTAATACCACTAACCGGGTATAGCGAATTGTATTGATGAGGAATCTCAAAGATTATGGAATATTACTTTTTGCAAAATCAATCTGCAAAAGCAAACAGGGAGGAGCAGGCAATCATCATTTGAATAAACCACTAAACATTAGTCAAAGAAAATGCCAGATTTTTATGAAAGATATTTGTTTGAAATTTTTTTGAATAAACTCCTTGTTTTAACAACAACAAATGGGTTTCAAATCAAAATCATTTTATTGTTAAATCAATCCTGGGTAGATTTGTTACCTATAATTACGAATTGTTTTAATTGATGAGATTAGTTTTGTTATTCTTACCGCTTGTATGTCACTTTTGCTCCTTTTCCCAAAGTTCCGCAGCACCCCAATATCCTGTGGGTTATTTTCAAAATCCATTAAATATACCTGCCAGCCTTGCTGGTAACTTTGGAGAGTTACGTCCTAATCACTATCATATGGGGCTTGACTTTAAAACCAATCATGCAGAAAACCTACAGGTTCACGCGTCGGCAGATGGTTACATCTCAAGGATAAAGATTGAGCCCTATGGGTTTGGGCGTGCTATTTACATCAATCATCCCAATGGTTATACCACCCTTTACGCGCATTTGAACGAATTTTATCCGGCACTGGAACAATATGTAAAGCAGCAGCAATACAAACAGGAATCGTGGAATATATATCTTGAATTACCAGTTGGTCTTTTCCCTGTTAAAAGAGGAGATGTTATCGCCAACAGTGGCAACACCGGAGGTTCTCAGGGTCCGCATCTTCATTTTGAGATCCGTAATACCTTGTCAGACATCAATCTTAACCCCATGCTGTTTGGACTGAATATTCCTGATAATGTAGCGCCTACTATACAACGTTTAGCCATATACGACCGTGGAAAAAGCACTTACGAGCAATCACCTAAAATAGTACCTGTAAAAAAATCAGTTGCTGGTTATATTACAGCCCCTGCCATTATACCTGTAACCTCATCACACATAAGTTTTGCTGTTACCAGTTATGATACGCAGTCAGGCTCATCTAACCTGAACGGTATTTATGAAGGCATTTTGTATGATAATAATGCGGAACAGGTAAGATTTGTAATGAACAATATCGGGTATGAAACCACCCGCTATATTAACGCCCATATTGATTACAAAACAAAAGCAAATGGCGGCCCTTACCTGCAACACTTGTCTGAATTACCCGGCTATATCAATAGCGTTTATGCACATGGTAAGGGTAGCGGTATAATTGATCTTACGGATAAACAGGTGCATAATATCCGTATCGAAACCAGGGATGCCTACGGCAATACCGCCACCCTAAAGTTTGCTGTAAAGTATATGCCGGCTAAGGTTGAAAGCAAAAGCACAACAGCACAAAAAATGTTTTATCCCTTAATGTTAAATGTAGGAGAAGGAAGTAATGATGGTGATTTTTACATAGGAGAAAAGGGATTATACGATTCAGTGCACATTCAATATAAAAGAACTCCTGCTTCCAATCCGGCAGTAGTATCAGCTATTCACAACAGGTGAGAATAAAACCCACTATAGTTTTGCCTGATGAT
Organism: Agriterribacter sp.; assembly: GCA_044223805.1. GTDB lineage: Bacteria > Bacteroidota > Bacteroidia > Chitinophagales > Chitinophagaceae > Agriterribacter. The sequence goes on along the minus strand of JBGALP010000039.1, from coordinate 24,131 downwards.
AAAAAGAACAGAATAATAATGCAGCGGTTTGCCGGAACCAAGAAAGAAGTAAGCAAGGTTGAATGGCAGCAAGGTGGCTGGGCAATGGCAAGGTTCAGAGAGTTTGGGAATTTTCAATTGGTGCTGGATGAAACGCCTCCCGAACTTATACCGGTTGGCTTTAAGGATAGCGCCGATTTAAGTAAGGCGAGCCGGATAGTATTTACGGCAAAAGATAATTTTAATCAATGGAAAAATTTCAGGGCCGAACTGGATGGCAAATGGATAAGGTTTACTAACGACAAGGCAAAGAATTTTATCTATGTTTTTGATGAACAATGCGTTCCTGGCACTCATCATCTCAAAGTGAGCATTGCAGATGAAGCAGGAAATATAACGGTACGCATGTTTACTTTTACCCGGTAATAAAACACAGGCTTTTAGATAAACTATAGTTATTAGATTGTATTATTTTCACACAGTATGATTACATTAAAAGAAGGAGATAAAGCTCCGGTATTTACGGGTAACGACCAGAACGGGAAAAAAATTTCCCTGTCGGGATTTAAGGGAAAGAAAGTGGTTTTGTTTTTTTACCCCGAAGACGATACACCTACCTGCACTGTACAGGCCTGCAATTTGCGGGATAATTTTCCACTGCTTAAAAAAAATGGATTTGAAGTATTGGGTGTAAGTCCTGATGACGAAAAGAAGCATAAAAAATTTGAAGCGAAATTTCAACTGCCATTCACTTTAATAGCAGATCCTGATCATGCTATTATTGATAAATATGGGGTGTGGGGCGAAAAGCAGTTATATGGCAGAAAGTATATGGGATTGCATCGAACCACTTTTCTTATTGATGAAAAGGGAGCTATCCGTAAAATATTTCTTCGCCCACGCAACAAGCAGCATGCTGAAGAAATAATAAAAGCCTGGAATGCCGTGTAAACATGGATATCAGTGAGATAAGAATAAAGGAAAAATCGTGGAAGGCGCACCTTGCAGCCTGGTGCCTGGGGGTTGATAACGTTGCTTTTACCCTGGGCAAAACCATCTATTTGCATAATGCTACAAAAAGTGAGTTCCTGCGTGACGAAAAATGGGTAAAACATGAACTGAAGCATGTGGAGCAATTTAAAGAACATGGCTACTTACCATTTATCTGTAAATATTTTATCGAAACACTGCGTAAAGGCTATTTCAATAACAAATACGAGGTAGAAGCGAGGCAGGCTGAATTACCTTAGTATTGAGTTATGTTAATTTTTAGCGGGCACATATTGCTGATCTTACAATATATGTATATTTCCGTTTCGAAAAACGCCAGAACTATACTGCATGACCCTCAGCCCCAAACAACGCCCAAATACACATCGCAGGCATTTGATGTATGCCCTGCTTACCTTAGCATTACATTTTATTTTTTATTCAGCCATAGCGCAACCAACTGTTTCTTTTGGATCTGACAAAGATGGCGGTTGCCCTCCGTTTTCCGTGCAGTTCACCAACTACACCACAGGCGTTTCTGCCGGCGCTACTTACCGCTGGGATTTTGGAAATGGAAACAGCAGTGATCTTAAAGATGCGGCTTCCATTTATACACAAGAAAAAACATATACGGTAACGCTCACGGTAACGGATGCTGGCAAAATATATAACTTTTCTAAAGAAATAACAGGATATAAAAAGCCAACGGCTGATTTTTCGGTGTCTGCGAATAAGGCGTGTATACCTGCAGTAATCAATTTTACCAGTAAATCATTGCCGGGCAGTGGTGATGTTAGTCGCTTTTATTGGGACTTTGGAGATGGCACTACACAGGAAGCCGGCCCAGAAGCTTCTCATACATATATGTTTTTGCAAAAGCCCTCTGTAACCCTTACGGTAACCAACAGTTATGGCTGTAATAATTCTGTAACGAAAGATAAGGTAGCGGAGATATTACCTTCTATGCAGTCTTCTTTTACTTCAGATAAGCAGGTGCTTTGTAAAGTTTCTGATGGTGTTCAATTTACCAATACAAGTTCCGGACCTGGTACATTAAGCTATAGCTGGGATTTTGGAGATGGGCATACTTCTACGGTAAAAGATCCTTCCTATTCGTTTAATAAAAAAGGAATATTTACAGTAAGCCTTACCGTTAAAAATACAGATGGATGCAGCGTTACCAATACGCAAAGTGATTATTTAAATGTGGCGAGTTATAAAGCAGGGTTTGATGCACCAGCATTGATCTGTAAAGATGCCCCTGTAAATTTTACCAGAACCAGCACTCCTGTTCCTACATCAACTGTATGGTATGTAGATGGACAGCCGGTGAACTACTATGATCAATATTTAAGTACGCCCTTTAATGTTATTGGCGATCACGATATAAAAATTGAGAATGTGTTCGGGACCTGTCCTGATACATACTCCACCAAAGTAAATGTGAAGCCCATACCTGAGATGAGCGAATTTACTGCGGACATCCAGGCTAATTGCGGCCCACCCGCGGTTGTAAAATTTAAAGATAATACCGCCGGTGCGGTAAAATGGGAATGGAATTTTAACTGGAATAATTACAGCGATAATTTTACTTCGTTTGTGCAGGCGCCTTCTTTTACGTACAGTAGTGAGGGTTACTATACCACTCTGCTAAGAGTTACCAATGTGTACGGCTGTACAAATATGATTGGCAAACAGTTTTTTATCTCAAAACCTTTTGTCAATATTGGAAACATCTTAAATGTTGATGAAACTACTGAGCGTTGTGGATACAAGAAAATACAAATGACCGTTACAGGCAGCTCAGAAGAAATTGTGACTTACAAATGGAATCTCGGAGATGGCACAACTTCTACAGATAAGGAACCTGTAAAAGAATATACTACCCCTGGCAGCTATCATATTTCTCTTGAGTATACTACAAAAAGTGGATGTAAAGGGGTCTCAAACAACTTTGATTTTTCGGTATATAAAAAACCTAATGCAGATTTTACAGCATCACCTGGTACTACCGTTTGCGGCAACACGCCTATGAATTTTGTTTACACCGGTACGGGGCCTTACGATAATACTTATTGGTACCTTAATGGGCAATACATGGTAAGTGGTAGTAGCCAGATTGTTTTTAATGAAGAAAAAGTATATGATGTAACGTTATACGTGTATAATGGTAACTGTGGAGATACACTTACTAAAAATCAATATCTCACTGTAAAACTTCCTTTTCCTGCCATAACAGGTTTGTTGAATACCTGCGATGGTACAAGAGGAGAAGTTGCTTTTACGCAGGCTTCCCGTGGCGCCACCAGTATCATCTGGAATTTTGGCGATGGTACAGCCCCTGTTACAACGCCTGGAGATCAGTTAGACATTAAGCACCTTTATACAAAAACCGGACAGTTTCCCGTGGTACTTACCGCTATCAATGCGGCTTGTTCTGTAAAGGCGCAAATAAATGCAAACGTATTGCTTAGGCAGAATCCAAAATTAACGGGCAATAAAACTGCGGTTTGCCCGGATGAACAGTTGACCATTAAAGTTGCTAATTATGAAAAGAATCCATGGGTGGTTGGTTCCTACAATAATTTTGGTATGCAGTTTCAATATGAGGATGGAAGTGTTTTTCCAGGGAGTGGAAGGCCATTGAATGACAATTACAACTGGACGAATGAATTTAATGGAACAGTGGTGGGTTTTGAAAGCATGAAGAAAAACATCCGTGTTATTACTACTTCTTATGGAGCGGGCTGCGCTGATACCAGTAATTATATCCCTCTAACTATAAAAGGAGCTGCAGCCGCATTTGATGTGGTAAAAGACAAACAGTGTTTTGCATCTCCTGTTATTTTAAAAGATGCTTCAGTAGCCAATAACAATACTATCACTAATTGGAAATGGGATTTTGGTGATGGGCAATCACAATCATCAACACAGGGCGGACAAGTATCTCATGTATATGATAATCCCGGTTCATATAATGTTCAGCTTACTATAACTGATGCAGGTGGTTGCAGCAGCACCTCTCCGCCTTACAGTAAAACGGTGGAAGTATATGGACCCAAAGCTGCGTTTGGCGTTTCCGGAACAAATGTACCGCTGAATTCTACCATTCAGTTTTATAACAATACCAATGTATATGGAAGCGATAACACGCAGTATACCTGGGATTTTGGTGATGGCACAAAAGGAACCAATGCAAACGAAGAACATACCTATCCACAACCCGGCACCTATATTGTAAAACTAACGGCTAAGGATGCCGTAACAGGTTGCACCTCCGAAGCGCCGGCGCAAACAATTGTTGTAAGATATTTCAATTCTGCTTTCCAGTACAATACATCATTTGTTACAAATACTAATTGTGCACCTGTGCTGGCACAATTCACCAATACATCTTATGATTATACAAGAATAATCTGGGATTTTGGTGACGGCTACACGCTGGAAGATGTAAACTATGCGGGACATGTATACAAAACACCCGGCACTTATATTGTAACACTGTTTGTATATGGCTATAATGGATTGAAGGGACAGTATACAGATACAGTAGTCATAAATCAACCGGCAGCCAACTTAAAAGTAGACCCCAATGCTATATGCAAAGGGCAAAGCGCTAACCTGTTGGCGGGTGGAAAAAAGATAAGTAGCTATGCCTGGGATTTTGGAGATGGAAATGTGCAATTGTCTGGCGACAGCACTATCACACATATATATAATAGTACTGGAACGTACACGCCTCAATTATTAATTACCGATGAAAGTGGTTGTACGGCAGCAGCCAATGCGGGAGATGAAATTACTGTGCGACCAGAACCAACTGTAACGATTACCCCTGCAAACCCACGCATTTGTAAAGGACAAAGTATTCAGTTAAAAGCAACCGGCGGAGTAACCTATGCATGGCAGGCTGCCAATGGTATAACTGATTTGAATATAGCAAACCCAACGGTAAGGCCCGACATAACTACCACGTATAACCTGCAAATAAAAGATGACCTCGGTTGTACAGCCACCGCTGAACAAACAGTAAGCGTGGTTCAACACCAGAAACTATCTGTTACGGGCGATGCGGGCATTTGCTATGGCGACGAAGTAAAATTAACTGCTAGCGGCACCACGCAATATAAATGGGTTGGAGCAACAGAAGGATTAAGCAGTACTACTATACCAAACCCTGTTGCAAAACCACAGGCTACCATTACGTATACTGTTACGGGTGGCGATGAGTATGGATGTTTTGTGGATACCGCTGCTGTAAAAGTGAGTGTTTACCCATTGCCAACCGTAAACGCAGGTAATGATGTAGAAAGCCTTGCAGGCACTGTATTACAATTAAATGCTACAGGGTCTGCCAATATTACTAACTGGTTATGGACGCCCGACAAATATCTTGATTGTAATACCTGTGCTTCTACTGTGGCAAAGCCATTGGCAACAACAGGGCTATACCATTACGGTTAAAACGGCTTTTGGCTGCACGGCTTCAGACAAGGTGATATTAAAAATGTTATGTGAAGCAGAAAAGGTGTTTATACCTAACGCCTTTACACCCGACAATGATGGTAAGAATGATTATTTTATAATCAAGGGCATTGGTATAGTAAAACATCTTGTGATATTTGACCGCCGGGGTTACAAAGTATTTGAGAAGAATAATTTTATTGCCAGCGATCGTTCTTCGGCGTGGGATGGAACGCTGAAGGGTCAACAATTACCAACAGCTACATTTGTATATTTTGCGGAAATGGAATGCCCGGATGGTGGAACATTTACAAGAAAGGGAACGGTGACGTTGATAAGATAATTCAAGAAATCTTTCTTAACCTTTCTACCGCCATCTCCAGTGTTTCTTCTTTTTTGCAAAAACAAAACCGCAATACCTTATTGTCGGTTTCATCTCTGTAAAAGGCAGAGACAGGAATAGAAGCTACGCCATATTCTTTTGTCAGTCGGATAGCCATTTCTTTTTCTGATTCATCGCTGAAATGCCCGTAGCTGGCTAACACAAAGTAGCTGCCGAAAGTTTCATGCATTTTAAAAGGCGTGTCTTTCATCAATCGCAAAAAATAATCTCTCTTCTGCTGTACAAAACCTCCCAGGGTTTCATAAGGCGCTTTTTGCTGTAAGAATTTTGCTAATGCCACCTGCTTGGGACTATCAACTGAAAAGCAATTGAACTGATGCACCTTTCTGAACTCCTGCATCGCAGCCACCGGTGCTACACAGTAGCCAATTTTCCAACCGGTGCAGTGATAAATCTTTCCAAATGAAAAACATACAAAACTTCTTTCCAGTAAATCTGGATATCGCAACATACTTTGGTGAGGCAGGTTGTCAAAAATAACATGCTCGTATACCTCATCACTCAAAATAAAAAGATCATGTTCTTTAACTATTTCCTGTAACGCTTTGATGTCGCTTTCTCTTAAAATACTACCTGTTGGATTATGGGGGGAATTGAGCATGATCATCCGGGTTCTCGGCGTAATTGCTTTTTTCACCTCGCTCCAATCAATAGTATAATCAGGATATTGCAAGGGAATAATTACAGGTATTGCTCCATTAATTTCAATGTTGGGTATATAGCTATCATAACCCGGTTGAAAAACAATTACTTCATCGCCGCGTTGCAATACGGTAGTAAGCGCAGTATAAATAGCATAAGTGCCACCGGGTGTAATGGTTATTTGCGTATCGGGATTAACTACTGTATTATAAAGATGTTTGATTTTTTCAGCTAACACTTCCCGCAAGGGCGTATAACCATTCATGTGTACATACTGGTTAAAGCTCTTCAGCATAGCTTCGTTTACCCGCGCTATCAGTTCGTCATTCATAGGAAAATCAGGAAATCCCTGACCAAGATTTACAGCCTTATATTCAGCAGCAAGCGAACTCATCACCGTAAAAATAGTAGTGCCTACCTGGGGCAATTTGGAAGAAATAGATGGCATGAATATGGTTACATTTTAGTACATAAAATTATTCGTTCCGGTGCTATCATTCCAAAACATTTCCGAACGATGATTTTACTACTTTTACAACCTTAAAATAAATTACATGAAAAGATCAGCAACAGCCGTTTGGAACGGTTCAGGTAAAGAAGGCAAAGGTGTTTTGAGCACGCAAAGCACTGTATTGAATAAAACACAATATTCTTTCAGCAGCCGTTTTGAAAATGGCGTGGGTACTAATCCCGAAGAATTAATTGCCGCGGCACATGCAGGATGTTTTACTATGAAACTGAGTTTTGTATTGAATGCTGCTGGATTCACGGCTGATGAACTGCAAACAGATTGCACGGTTACATTGGAAGATGGTACTGTAACATCATCTCACCTGGTATTAAAAGCAAAAGTACCTGGTATTGATAAATCAAAATTTGATGAAGCCGCCGCTGATGCAAAAGCAAACTGTCCTATCAGCAAATTATTGAATACAAATATTACGTTAGAAACAAGTTTGCTGTAACCGAATGATAAAATGATAGCAACCTATAAGGTTCGCAGCGCGGAAAACCGGGCGGCAAACCTTATAGGTTTTATAATTACATCGTTTTGTACTGCTGTAATTTCTTTTCCAATGCGGCCATCTCTGTTTTAGAAAAGTCTTTTGTGTTTTTCAAAGCATCAATAGCTTTTTGTTGAAAGACTAGTGCATTTAATTTATCTTCTGCACGCCAATACCAATATGCCATCTTGCTGTATCGCTTATGCATTTCAACAAGCTCCTTGTAAACAATACTTTCCAGTTCCATCTTATAAGCCTCAGCCCCTAGTTGATAAAATTTTGCCGGAAGCTTTGCTTTACCGCCATAAGCCTCAATACCACTATAAATTACCCAATATGGTGGTTCTTCAAAAGTCGGTGTAATCATTAATTCTTTTCCGTAAGTGTAGGCTTTCTCAGGATTTGTTTTAAACAGCGCCCAAAAGGTATTATATGCTATATGAGGTGCGTATTTCAGTTTGGCTTCGTTGCCTACAGCTCTATTAATCAGAGCAAGAGCTGAATCCGGCTGTCCTTTGTCGTTAGGTTTATACCTGTTGGGTAGATAGTTCATCAAGTCATAATACAACGAGTCATCCAGTATTTGCAGTTTACGGTTTAAAACACGTTTAGATAACTCCGCTTCCACATCCCACCTATTCTCTATTATTCCAGACAATACCTGTTCAATTTTACTGGGATGGCCAATCCATGCCAGCCTTCCTTCATTATTAATAATAAACGATTTAGGGATACCTCGTTCTCCGGCAGCGAGCATCCAGTCTGTTTCTACAAAATTGCTATCCTCAGTTGCTACATTATAGTCCATGTGTAGACCCATGCTATCAACAAAGGCGCTTATTTTCTGAGCGGAAGTTTTTTTATTTTCCATAATGCCCACACCAATAACAGTAACCTTATCCTTGTATTTATTTGCCAAAACAGATAGACGAGGCATAGCAGCTTTGCAGGGCATGCACCACGTTGCCCAAAGCTCAACTATATATACCGACCCTTTTTTAAATTCTTTAACAGGTTCCCCCTTAAACCATTTTTTCACACGTAATGGCGGTGCAGGATCACCAACATTCAGTGTAACAGGTAGAAATTCGAATATCTGGGATTGGACAGCAACAGGAATAAAACACAGCAGCAATAATTGAAAAGGCAATCGCATAGTTGAAAGGTTTATTTTGACGCTGATTAATACTAACTGAATGAGCCTGCTTAGACAAGGAATGCTTAAGACATTACAATTTACCGTACTAACCGAAAAGAACCGTATTGAGAAATTATGCCTGGTTGAGTAGAATAAATATGTTTTGCATGAGGTGCAGATTGGGTCACATTAATTCAAATGACTTCTTATCTCAAAGGTTTAAATAATTTCTTTCTTATCGAACTTTTTTGAATTACAAGATTTTATCATTGCACCTTGCAAACAAACCCGCTATTCAGAAGCGAAGGCTTATTGTAGAGAAATGGTGCACTGTCGGGCATCGTCATTATTGCGCCGGCATTTTCTGCTATAGCCTGTCCTGCCGCTGTGTCCCATTCCATAGTGGGTCCGTGCCGGTAATATATTTGTGCTTCTCCTTCGGCAATTCTGCAAAATTTTAAGGAACTACCTGCTGCAATAGTATGGGTAACGGGATATTTACTTAACACTTCTTTTTCTTCTTCACTCGCATGTGACCGGCTACCGATAGCAGTCCATTCAGTGGCGGTATTGTCAACCTGTAATTTCTCCCAACTGCCTGCTCCCTTTCGTTTATAGCTGCCTGTTATAGCAGATCCATAATATACCGTGTCAAATACAGGTACATAGATAATGCCTAATATTGTTTTCTGCCGGTGAATAAGCGCTATGTTTACGGTAAACTCATCTGTCCGATGAATAAATTCTTTGGTGCCATCCAAAGGATCTACACACCAGAAGTACTCCCAATTTTGCCGGATTTCATATGGTATATCTGCACCTTCTTCGGATAATATGGGAATGGAAGGATTTATTTTTTCCAACCCATCGGCAATAATGTCATGCGCGGTTTTATCGGCAATTGTAAGTGGTGAGTGATCCTTTTTCAATGATACATGTATCTTATTGCCGGAGTTATAAATATTTAATATCGCTTTACCTGCTTCAACAGCAAGTTCACAAACGCTTTGTATCAGTATATCATCAATTATCACTGCTTAATTTTTCTTGATTTGATGGCGTTAATAAGATGTAATTGTGGTTGCCTTTTTTCAATATCCAGCTTGGGAGCGTTATCCAAAAACAGTTTTTTCTGTTTCCTGTTTTCTTCATTATAACCGGCAATTGCTTCCTGTGATAACAAGGATTTATCTGTTGTTTTGCTATATAAAGAATAGCCCAATGCTTCTAATGTGTCGCCTGCAACTGTTTCAAAAATAGCTATTTCTTCCATGCTCAGTTCTTTCAAAAATTTTTGTGTATTGTCTTTCATAACAGGTTTCTCCAGGTTTTTCCACATATCGCCGGAAGCTGCTGCTGCTTTGGAAGAAGAAGATTCATAAAACTGCATCATGTCATCTCTGTATTCAATACTTAAAAAATTACAAAGTGAACGAACACAATCTTCAGGTTCAGCCACCAGCTTTTCATAGTTTAGCAAAAACACTTTTCCATTGCCATACTGTTTGTGCAACTCAATACATATATCCTGCTCTTCTTTCCACTGTTTGGCAAGATGATAAATATGCTTATCGCCCACTATAGCCTTTTTGAAAGATAAAGCCACATCTCTTCCATCTCTGTATAAAAAAATATATTTCAAATTCAATCCATAGGCTTCCATTGCCTGCGAGTAATACAAATTCTGCATGCTTTTGCAACACCAATAATCTGCATGTTTGCTTTTGGCAACAGCCTCATATATCAGCCTGAATACTTCGAAAATATGATGATGTTTTGACTGCGCCACTATTTCCGCTTTATCAAACTCTACCGCATCCCAGGGAACAGGATTTGCATTTACATAATCAACCATATCGCTCACCAATAATGTATAGTTGCTTTCATTCAACGGCTCATATAAATGCAGCAGCGGCATAAAAATATGCAGCAGGTGAGGTGGATGCGGTGCAGCAATCTGCGGACTTTGCTCCATCATTACTCTCAGCAGATTTGAGCCCGAACGCTGTGTACCTATAAATTGTATTCCTTTTGAAATCATTTTTTTTATTATTTTGAAAAGAACCAGATAATACATCCGCATAAAGCAGCAGATAATATTAAGTATACAGGACTGATTTTATACCGGAACGAACATATAAAAGCTACTGCAGTAATGAAAGCCAATGGAATATTCCATGATAGCTGCCCGCCAATTTTTATTGCTGATCCAATAATCAATCCAATAACAACCGCCTTAACGCCTGATAAAATATTTTTTGCTAAAGCATGATCTTTAACCTGCAGGTATGCTTTTGCTACAAGCACTTTTAATATTGCCGAAGGAGCAAAAATAGCTATAGTAGCCACAATGGCTCCCACAAAGCCTTTCATTTTGTATCCTATAAATGTAGCGCTCACTAAAATAGGACCCGGTGTAGATTGACTTAAAGCGATAGCATCCAAAAATTCCTGCTGGGTGAGCCAACCCATATTGGTTACAAACAGTGTTTGCATAATAGGAATCATAACATATCCACCACCAAAAAGTGTAAGACTGATGCCTGAAAATAATATAGTTATTTTGAGCAGGATATTCGTAGTGTATTGTTGTGCGTTAGTTACAAATAATAACACAACACAAAGTAGTCCTGCAAGAATAAGCAAAGAAAATGTGCCAGGACGCCGGTATAACAATTTTTTGTTCGCTTTACTAGTATTGTTAACTAATCTACCTGTTTGTAATTTTAAAATGCTTCCTGAAATGCCTCCAGCAATAATAAAGCCAATGGTTAAAACATAATTATTGGTAAGCAGTATGCCAACAATGCCTGCTAAGCAAATAACTGTTTTTACATCATTGCCTTTTAATTCTTTTACATACAACTGGAGACCGGTAGATAATATAATAGCGCTTACTGCTCCCGTAACATAATACATTATTTCTTTAACCTGCTGCTGGTAACCATATTTGAAATATGCCCACGAAAGCAGGAGCATGGCAATACAAGCAGGCAGAATTACACCAATTGTGCTCACGATTGATCCGGCAGTTTTCCGCATGGCATACCCTACATATGCTACCACGTTTACAGCCAAAGGTCCCGGAAGAAGGCTGCCAATACCTACCGCATCTAAAATGGTGGAGTGCTCCAGGGTTTTGTCTTTGTCGGCCATCACATTTTTAACAACAGCTACCAACGCCATATGCCCACCAAAAGATACCGCTCCTATTTTGAGAAAAGTAAAAAACAAATAGCGAAGACTAACCCGTGGTGAAATAATATCCGGAGATGCAGTTGTGCTCATGGTAAAATATTATGGCGCAGGCTGAATATACGGCATAATATGTTGATATAAAATAGTTGCGCTTTCTTCAGGAATTTCATTACCGGTATGCAGTGTAAGCCAGGAATTGTATGCTGGCTCAAAATCTGCGCCGATGCCGGTAAAATCTTTTATCTCATTGTTACGCGCCTTTCTATATAAACCTTTTACATCCCGTTCTTCGCAAACAGTTAACGGACAATCTATAAACACTTCGTAATACATTTTACCGCCTACTATTGATTGAGCCATCGCCCTTTGCCTTTGCATGGGTGTAATAAAAGAACAAATAGTGATCACATTCTTTTGCACCAGCAGTTTTGCCAGCTCAGCAGCACGACGAATATTTTCTGTTCTGTCTGCTTCACTAAAGCCAAGATCTTTGTTGATCGTTCTTCTCAACTCATCACCATCCAGTACAACGGAAAAATAATTATCTGCCTTAAGTTTTTGTTCCAATAATTTAGCAATAGTGCTCTTACCGGAGCCAGATAAACCCGTTAACCATATTACAATCCCTTTCTGAAAAAAAAGATCTTCTTTTGTTTTAGAAAGAACAGAAGGTAGTAGTTGCGCTAGGTCATTTGTCATTTAAGAAGTTTGTGGTTTATAGTTTATTGTTTTCAGTTGCTGATCCACATCCCAGCTATCCCCCAATATCCTACCATCCGCTAATCCTAAAATCCTAGTCAGCCTTTATAATTAACAACCACCCTTTATTTTTTTCAACAGGTATACTGTCTGTTGCTTTAAAAGTTGCGGCCGGTTGAAATCCCGTAATCTCAGGCGCTGAAATGGTAACTTTTGCTGCATCTAGTCCTAATTTTTCCCAATCAATTACCAAACTACATTTGCTGTCGGTCGAATCCCAGCTTGCAATAGAAACCAACGCGGCCTTGTCTTTTTTATATACAGTTGCAAGCACTTTATCATTGCTGGTTTTTACCGGGCAGTTATCGCTCCAGTATCCAATCATATCAGCATGTTGCATTCCAAAATCATCCCATACTTTCCATATAGGTCGCGGATCATTATTGGTATTCCAGGGCATACGGTTCGTCATGCCATATATCATACCACGCCAGGGATTACCACCTTTCTCCAGCATTTCACCCATTAAGCCAAAAGGAATACCGCTTACTTCTGTAAGAAAAAAATCAGGACTATTATTTTCATAATCGAAATATTCACCAAACCACAAACGATTGAGGTATGGAAAATGCTCCATATATAAATTGGCGCTGTTATTAAAGCCATCACTCTTATTAAACTGATTGGCTGAATGCAGATCAATAATACCTGGGTGGTCGTTTTGCGTAAGCACACGTTTGATGCGCTTCATTGTAATGCGGTCAAACGCCACATCATCAAGATATATACCATCAATCCCAACATTGTTTACCAACCAGTTCATGCCTTCCACATAATAGTTATGCCAACGGCTCATACCACTATTAATGATGGCTGCATCTTTTATTTCAGGTACAAACCACGCTGCTATATAATCATCGCCTATATGTTCCTGTAACCAGCTATAGCCACCGCCTTTACCGGGAGAATATATTTCATGCCCAAGGCTGCGCATGGGAAACGTTTCATATGCCCTGTTAGAAACCTCTCTAACGGTATTGTATATCTTCACTTTTAATCCTGCGGCATGTGCGGAATCAATATAGGCTTTCATTTTTTGCCACTCTATAAATGGATAATTGATCCATGGATTAATGGGAGTAGCATGATGTATATTAACTACAGTAGCACCTGTTTCTTTTATGCTATCAATGGCATTGTATTTATGATAAAAACGGGTTGCCCATTGAAAGTCGGTATTGATAGTATGAAAAGGGGTGATCAGTAAAGTAAAATTATAAAACAGGGTATCGCCTTTTTTCATTTGCCGCTCACCTGAATAATTATTTACCTGAACTCCTCCGTTTATTTCACCAATATCAATTCCACCTTTGTTATCGTTGCCCCAGGATGTTGGCAGCAGTAAAGGTTTCTGTAAATAGAAATTGGTATTAAGCGGGCGAACATATTTTTCATCGCGCAGGCTGTATTGCAGCCCCATGTTAACATTACCAACCCATGCACCATCCTGGTTTTTATGTGCCACATCCCATTTCCAGTTAAATGTAGTGGGACGATAACCCCCTTTCTGCCCAAGCCCCATCATATATTTTGATGCATCTTTCGAAAAAGGAAGGATCATCGCAATGTCTTTCAGGTTCACATCATTCAACGCAGTTAGTTTAACTGTATACATTATAAAACCATCAAACTCAAGTGACGCGCTTACTTCCTGTTTAAGGTCTGTATTATAATTTTCGGCTTTCCATGTAACTGTACCGGGATCTTTTTTTACAAATTGTAATCCTTTATTTTTCCATGCCATAGCATTGCTTGTGCCCTCCTTAGTAACATTAAACTGTACAGGTCCTGAAAAAATACGGGAAGGCTTTATGCCTAGCGCTGTCATTTCTTTTGTGAAGAAAGATAAGATCTGCAATGGCAATCCATTATCACCAATAATGATTTTTCTGCCTAACAGATCAATGCTCCTCTTGTTCACCTTAAGCGGAGTATAGGGTGCAATCACTGTATTTTCCTGAGCAATGGTTGAATTAAGCCAGTGCAGCCGGGTTTGTTTTTCAGGCTTGCTGATACCACCATCTTTTAATACAGTATTCGATACCGTTATAGCCAGATCCACAGAAGCAGCAGGCAATCCTTTAGCGGTTATACTCGCTTTGCCTTTATATACCCCTGCAACAGCAGATTGCGGAACATCTAACAAAACCCATAAAGGCTGAATAGTGTTTTTATCAATGGCTATTGCTTGCGTAAATGGAACGCTGTTGTATTTTATACCCGAAGTATTTAGGCAGGATATATTTTTTTTGCTGATGATCTTCCCTGTATTGCTCTTCAAATCAGAAAAGCTGATGCTAACTTCATTCAATTGTTGTAAGCTAAACAGTGCGATTTGAAAACTATAATATTCTCCTTTATCTGCACTGCCGGCAAATGCATTTGAGCTTCCTTTTTGTATCCAGCGTTGTGGAAGCCTGTTCTTCATCTTTACCGGAAACTCCCTGCCTTCCGTAAAAATGATAAAGGGTTTGGTTTTGTTTTTAGCTACCAGGTCGTCTGTTTCTTTTTGAGTAGCAATTACCTCCATGGGGTAATTGCTGTTAAACGCGTCAATAGATTGTATTTCTTTTGCTACCGCATTTGGTGTTATATCAAACGAAACAGCCGAAAGCCATTCCTGCGCAGCAGCTTCAACCGGCTTTAGGTAAACTCCTTTGGGATAATTAGACCTGCCTTCATTTTTGTAAGGCATGTAATAAACGTAGTATATTCCTTTGCCTGAAACAGGTTCAAAATAAATATCTCCTCGTTCGGCGGAAATATTTTTTACCGTTACATTTAATATAAGTTGGTTGGTTTGAGCATCTACAACTATAATTTTTTTATCGGCGGCATCAGCATCTCTGCGCCGCCAGGGAATAATTACCCTGGCAACTTTACCATCGCCGTTAAATTGCACAACTGCCCGCTGATTGCCGAGTGAATCAGCATTCCAACTGTTATGTCCATCTGTATATGCTATTTCCTGTGCTGATAATGTAGAGAGAAAACAAAAAAACAGTAAACCTGAAAGCAACTTTTTCATACCCTTCATTTAAAAAAGTGATAATGGGAAAATAAATATAGGAGAATAAAATAGTTCAGATGCATTGCAAACGATTGTGTGATTTCTTTTTTCTATTTTAAAAATCATAACTAACGATGATCATAATGATTAACTTTACGTTAATTAGTTATTAAATCCAGACAGCCTGAAGGCCTTTGCGGAATGAATAATGAAATACCAATACACTACTGCTGGCAGGATTTCGTGAACAACGGAAATCGTGATGCCTACTATACTTTATACCGCCACTACTATTCCTATCTCAGTTATATTGGTTTAAAAAAAAGCATAAATACCGAAGTAGTAAAAGATTGTATAAATGATGTGTTTTTATATTTCTGGGAAAAGCGTGAACAATTACAGCATATTCAAAAGCCGCATAATTATATAATCACCTTTTTTCTAAGAAGAATATACCGCGTAAATAAGGCCGGTAATATTTCACTAGATAATTTGAGTGCGGAAAATAATGATGGCGAAGAAATGTTTGCGGAACCATCTTTTGAGGAATCTTTGTTTGATAGAGAAAGCAGAGCGCAGTTAAGCCAAACTATTCATACATACTTAAACCGCCTGCCTGAACAACAGCGGCAAATTATATATCAAAAATTTTACCTGGGACTTTCCTATACTGAGATTGCCAAAAATAACAGCATCTCTGTAAACACCGTATACAACACTGTTTATAATGCCATGCATAAATTGCGGACTGCCATCCCTGTTAGTACCTTATCCTCCATTATTTCACTGGCAGTTTGTGTTAGTATGATTATTTTTTTAAAATGAATAGTGAAAAAGCAAGGTCGCCTGCTCTATCTGGAAAATTCAGCGAATGCTACATGAGGATGATGAAAGCTTATTAACTGATGAGCGCTTTATCAATTATTGTTTACACCGTAATGAGCAGGATGTTCTTTATTGGGAGAAGTTTATCCAGGATAACCCCGGTGAACTTAGCCGGATAGAAGAACTGAGAATGATGGTATTGCTAACCAGCCATAACATCAATGAGATTGAATTGAAAAACCAAATAGCGCTCCTTAATGAGAAGATTGAATTATCTGAAGCACTGATTGAACACAACAAATCCGTACCCTTTACAAAAATCTTTTCCGGATGGAGGATAACGGCTGCGGCTGCGTGTTTATTAATTATTGCCGGGCTTGGCTACTACTATATTTCCGTGGGTACTACCCAACCCTCATTATCTGCTCAGGTATATCTTACTAAATCAGCCGAAAAGAAATCACTCGTTTTGCCAGATGGCAGCAAGGTTATTTTAAATGCCGAAAGCAACATTGCTATACCTGCCGACTTCGGAAACAAAGACCGCCGTGTAATTCTGGATGGCGAGGCTTTTTTTGATGTAACACATGATGCTGAAAAGCCATTTATCGTGCAGACTTCACGCATGGATGTAAAGGTACTTGGTACTGCTTTTAATGTAAAAGCCTATCATGCCGACGCAACTTACGAAACGTCGCTTATCCGAGGCAGTATTCAGCTTTCTCTTAAAAAAGAACATACTACGGTTATGCTTCGTCCTAATGAAAAATATGTGTTGAGAGAAAAAGACGAGAATAAACCGGTGGTGCTGCCAGAAACAATAGCGGTGAAAAATCGCAATTATACCAACGAAGGATTGTTACCGGTTAAGATTGATAAAAAAGACACCAGTATAGTGGAAGTATCGTGGACGGATAACAAGCTGGCTTTTGCTGATGAACCTTTTGAAGAAGTAGCCAAAAAATTAGAAAGATGGTATGGGGTAAGTATCAAAATCACAGATCCGGAAATTGCGGGAATTCCTTATACAGCTTCGTTCAGAAATGAAGATATTATGAATGTGCTGGCGGCATTGCAGTTTTCAAAACCCTTTACATTTAAAAAAGAAAATAATGAGATAGTAATATCTAAATAAAGGAGGATGGTTGCACATCCCCCCATTAAACGGCTTTAAGGAACAGGTCTCTTGCAGGAAACAACTGGTTCCTATTTTTAAACCGAAACATATCCAAGGTATGACAAAAAAGGCTATTAGTCCAAAACATCCGTCGCGCCCGGTGTATACGGCGCTGGTGCTTATGAATGGTTTCACAGTATTATTGCTGGCTTTAAGCCTCCAGGTATCGGCTACAGGTTTCGCTCAACGAAAAATCAATCTTGAGATGAACAAAGCCCCTCTTGCAGAAGTGCTCAGGCAGATTGAAAGCAACACTGTTTTTCGTTTTGTATACAGCACCGATGCTGTGCAAAACAAAACAATTGAAACCGCAAGGTTTAAAAAAGCTGATCTGTCCAGGGTGATGGAATATCTACTGGATAATACCACGCTTACCTATAAGATGATCAACGACAGTTTGATTTCTATTGGTGAGAAAAAAGAAGGCAATGCGTATGTTTTGCACGAAGAAATGGCAACCATTAAAGGAAAAGTTACAGATGAAAAGGGAGCCCCGCTTCCAGGTGTATCTATCCTGGTATCAGGTACCCAACGTGGAGTTATTGCAGATGAAAACGGAAACTTTTCTATTGATGCAAAAGCAGGTGAAACGCTGGAGTTCAGCATAGTAGGTTATAAAACTTATACGTTAAAACTCGGTAATCAAACATCCCTTAATATTAAACTTGAGCCTGATGCGGCTGATTTAAACAGTGTGGTGGTAATTGGGTATGGAACGCAAAAGAAAGGCGATCTTACTGGTGCTATCACCAGCCTTAAAGCTAAAGATCTTACATCTGGCGGTACCGTTAGTAACGCTGCCCTGGCATTACAAGGTAGAGCTGCAGGTGTAATGGTGGTTCAGAATTCTAAAGCGCCGGGGGGAAGTATTTCCGTGCGTGTTCGTGGTTCTAATTCTATCAGCAGTACCAATGAACCACTATATGTAGTTGATGGTTTTGCTACTTTGAACGGAGTTGATATCAATCCTAATGATATCGAATCAATGGAGATCCTGAAGGACGCGTCAGCAACGGCAATTTATGGAGCACGTGGAGCGAATGGCGTAATCATCATTACTACTAAACGTGGAAAAGCCGGAAAAGCTCAGATTAACTATAACGGATATGTTGGATTGCAAAAAGTGAGAAATCCATTTAATATGCTCAATGGTAAGCAGTACATGACGCTGGCTAATGAGTTGTACCAGGAAATTGATGGGCAGGCAGGACAGGAATTTGGCGTATACACACAATCTCAGTTGCAATCAAATGTAAACACAGACTGGATAAAAGAAACGACACGCACAGGTGTGGTACATAGCCATAGCCTGCAGGTGCAGGGGGGTAATGAAAATACCAAAATACTTACAAGTCTGGGTTATTTTGACCAGGCGGGTGTTTTAAAAAATACAGACTATTCGAGATTTTCAGGCCGTTTAAATGTAGATCAAAAGATCAATGACTTTATCAGAACCGGGGCCTCTCTGTACGGGCAAAGAGCCAATTCAAATATCCAGGATTACGGAGGTAATATTCTTCAATCAAATGTATTACTTGGAATTCTTACTTACGATCCAACCGTTGAGCCATATAATGCAGATGGTAGTTTTGGCCGACCTCCAGGTGGAAGAGGAGATAATCCTCTTGCAAATCTGATAGCACGTCAGAACGAATTGGTGCAGGATAGACTTAACGGTAATGCGTATCTTGAAATCAAGCCTATCCAGGATCTTACAGCACGTGTAAATGGTGGTGTAGAAATTGCACACTACTTTACTGGTAAATATCTACCGAAGAGTACCTACCAGGGAGGTATAGATAATGGTGTTGCCAGCACCCTTGATTATTCATTTACACGCCAGTTGATAGATGCAACACTTACCTATGCCAAAACTTTTAATAAGGATCATTCTTTCAGCATATTGGGCGGTTACGCATACGAAAAAACACAGAGCAGTTCTAAAAGCGTTGGTGTAAAAGGATTTTCTACTGATCTTTTCAGTTTTTACAACCTTGGCGCTGCATCTACTATTACCGGTATCTCGTCCGGTAAATCTGAAAGTCTGTTGATTTCGTTTTTCGGGCGGTTGAACTATAGTTATAAAGATAAATACCTCTTTACTGCAACAGTAAGGCAAGATGGTTCTTCCCGCTTTGGTGCTGATCATCGTTGGGGAAATTTTCCATCAGGGGCTTTTGCATGGCGAATGGACAAGGAAGATTTCATAAAGAATCTTAACCTGTTCTCTGCTTTAAAACTTCGCCTCGGTTATGGCCGCACCGGTAATGATCAGATAGGTAACTACGCTCCGTTAGCACTAGTATCTAATACGCATGTAACATTTGACGGAAGCACCAACACTGCAGGTACACACCTCAATCAAAGTACTCCTGAAAACGCAGCATTAAAATGGGAAACCACATCACAGTATAATGCAGGACTTGATATGGGATTTTTCGATTCCCGTTTAATGGTAACTGTTGACGGATATTATAAAAAGACTACAGACTTGCTTATACGTAAAAACCTTCCGATATATTCCGGGTTTACTTCTGGTCAGAGTAATGTAGGATCCATTGAAAACAAGGGAATAGAGTTTGAAATAGCTTCACATAATATTACCGGTCGCGCTTTTACCTGGGATACTAAATTGAATTTTGCCATTAACAGAAACAAGGTGCTTGATATCGGCGGTGTAGATATTTATTTGACCTCTTCCAAACCTATAGGAACTGTATCTGAAGAGCAGTTTGCGGTTATACGTGAAGGACAACCTTTAGGTTCATTATATGGGTATGATTATTTAGGAGTAATACAGGCGGGTGAAACATATGCACCTCAACCAAATTCAGTAGCAGGCGATCCTAAGTTCAGGGATATTTCCGGACCAGATGGCAAACCAGATGGCAAGATTGATGCGAACGACCGCACTATA
This sequence comes from Agriterribacter sp., assembly GCA_044223805.1. Taxonomy (GTDB): domain Bacteria; phylum Bacteroidota; class Bacteroidia; order Chitinophagales; family Chitinophagaceae; genus Agriterribacter. The sequence goes on along the minus strand of JBGALP010000039.1, from coordinate 3,625 downwards.
ATAGGTTCTGCGAATCCGAAATTTATATATGGGTTAACTAATTCATTTACTTATGGAAATTTTGATCTTGCTATATTCCTTCATGGTTCTGTAGGAAATGATTTATTAAACATGACCCGTATGAACCAGGAATGGAACCGTACAACAGAAGCCCTAAACAGGTGGACGCCTGAAAATACAAATACGGATATACCACGGAATGGATTTTATAGTATGAAATATGGCGGTTATATCAATTCTCATTTTATTGAAGACGCTTCCTTTATGAGATTGAAAAATATAACGCTGGGGTATACTATAAAAAAGGTATCAAGAGCATTTAATTCTATAAGGGTATATGCAACGGTTGAAAATCTGCTTACACTTACTCATTATTCAGGATGGGATCCGGAAGTAGATACCAAGGGATATGAATCAGCAAACGCCGGAACATCAGGTGCTGGCACTGCAGCCGGTGGACAAACTGCCAATGGTGGAGCAGGGCTTGACTTCAATGCTTATCCTGCTATGCGTTCGTTCACTTTTGGATTGAGCGTTAATTTTTAAACCGTTTCATTTTTATTCTTACTTAAAAAACGCATTCGATGAAATATTTATCAATTTTAAGTGTAAGCTTACTGGTGCTGGCAACCAGTTGTACCAAACTTGAGCCAAAACTTTACAGTGATCTTACTACTGCAAACGCCTACTCTACAGAAAGTGACATTAACGCAGCCCTTGTGGGTGTATATGCAGATGTTGCTCCTTACCCCGGAGATGGCTGGATGTACTACAATGGTTACCTTATAATGACCACTGATTACACAACAGATATGGGATATTCCACCGCTGCAGGCGACCCAACAAAAATGAGCAACTTTACATATGACGCCAACAACCGGTATATCAGGTATAACTGGCAGTATATGTACGAGGTTATCAGCAACGCTAATTTATTGCTTTCAAAAATTGATGCTGTATCAATGGATGAAACAAAAAAGAAAAGAATCATCGGACAAGCGCGTTTCCTAAGGGCGCTTGCATACAGAGATCTTACTGATGGATGGGGACCTGTTCCGTTATATACAGAGGTAGTCCCTCCGGATCAAACTATAAATGCCCCTTTAACTCCTGTAGCTGATATAGATAAAGTAATTATTGAAGACTGTAAATACGGTATCGATAATCTCCCTGATCAATGGGATGAAAGCGAAGGACTCTGCCGGGCAACTAAGGGCGCATGTGCTACCTTGTTAGGCAATGTATATATGAGGGCACACGATTATACCAACGCCAAAACATATATTGATATGGTATTAGCTATGAGAGATGCAGGCGTGTACAAATTGAACGCAGATTTTAAAAATGTTTGGTCGGAAAGTAACAAGTTCGATAAAGGATTTATTTTTTGCATTCTACATGAACCTGCTATGAATGGCGGTGAAATAGCAAATCACTTTGGCCCACAGGATAATAAAGAGGTGCCAGACAGATGGCAGTATTATGCAGTATCATTGGAGTTCTGGAGAAAGTATAGTGATTTGGATCCACGTAAGCAATTTTTCTATTATAACTATGAAGGGGCTTCAGCTCGTGATGGATCAACCGATCATGGTTTCTTTTATATGGTACCCGAACCTGGACAAACTACACCTCCGAGTGATACCGTTAAATTTCTTAAAAATGTAGCTACCAAAAAGTATTCATACGAAATGGTATCTAATTCCTATTACGATGGTCGCACAATATCTGTTTTGCGCATTGAAGACGTAATACTGAGTAAAGCAGAAATAGAAAATGAATTAAATGGGCCTTCTGCCGCATTGCCCTATCTTAATGAAATAAGGGCTCGCGCTGGAGCACCTGAATATGGATCTGGTGCGGGCTTTCCAACACCTGCATCCAAAGAGGAAATGGCACAAAAAATATTAGACGAACGTGGTTTTGAATTGGTGTTTGAGTATAAAAGAAGGCCGGACTTAATTCGCTTCGGAAAGTACGAAACAACCTGTAACGATTATCTTACTTCACGTGGATTATCGCCTGTAGTAACATCAAACCTGAAATATTTTCCTTACCCGTTGGTAGATGCGCAACTAAACACCAACATGGCAACTGAGAACCTGAATAGGGTTCCCTAAGGTTGAACATCAATAAATTTAATTACCACCTGGATTTATAAGCAAAATCCAGGTGATTTTTTTATAGACATTTGTAGTATGAAGAAAATCGTTATTGGAATTGCATGTTTAATTGCAATAATTGCGGGTGTTATTTTTTATTTCAACAATGCTGTTTCTATTAATAGTATTGAATTATCAACGCCGAATAACGTCGCGATGAATGAATCAATTAAAGTAGTGCTTGATAAAGATGAAGCAATATATGTGAGATATTGGAAAGAAGGATCATCGGAAAAGTTTCGCACTCCGCTTACTACAAAAAATAGGGTGCATGATGTGAGGTTATTACTTCTTGAACCAGATGCGGAATATCGATTCCAGGTAATAGTAGATAAATTCATGGGTATAGCTTCAAAGGAAATGACTTTTCATACCAGGAAGCAATCGCCTTGGCTGATACACAACTGGGTAAAGGAAGAACTACCACATGATGCCTCATCACTCGACGGAGGAATGGTTATGTTATGTAATGCAAGACTCCCGGGTTATATAGCAATGGTTGATGGCAAAGGGGTTGTAAAATGGTATTGGCAAATAGATGATATAGGAGTGAGAGCTGCAACGCTCACGCCAAGAGGCACTATACTTGCGATGCTGCGTCCGCCTATGAAAGATGTAATTGATGATACCCCTAAAGAAGAGGCTGATACTTTAAGGGAAATGGAGAAACCCATCAGGCGCGGAGCTTTAGGTTTTGCAGGAGGAACTGCTGTCGCGGAAATTGATCTTACTGGCAAAATGCTTTGGCGTGTTAACATGGATACTGTAGCAGGAGGTAATTATAAAGTAATTCATCATGATGTGCGTATGGATCAAAATGGTAATATAGTATTACTTACCCGCAATCAAAAACCATATGATATGTCAAAAATAGGAGGAAAAGGTGTTGATACACTTGGCGGTGATGGCATACTGGTAATGGATAATAAGGGGAAAAAAATATGGGAATGGGATGTATGGAATGAATGGGATACAGATCATGATCCTTTCATTAAAACATTTGCCTACGACCGCTTTCATATGAACTCTCTCAACTTCGATAAAGACAGTAATTACCTGGTTTCTGTGGCTATAGAAGACCAGATATGGAAGGTAAACCGCACCACAGGTAAAATTATGTGGAAGCTGGGAAAGAATGGAAATTTTAAAATGGACACCGCTTATAATTTTTCGTTTCAGCATTCTGTGCACATTAATCCATATGGAGATTTGATGGTGTTTGATAATTCCCTTTGGAAAAAACAATCCGGTGCAGTATCCTTTGGATTAGATACGGTAAAATGGACAGCAACGCCAAAGATTCACGCCATGCTGCCCCGCTCAAAATATACTTCGCGTATGGGCAGTGGTTATGTATTACCAAACGAGCATCTTTTACAATGCAGCTCTAAAACAGGGGCTATTATGGTGACGGATCAAAAAGGCAGCATATTATGGCAGCTCAATTGTTATTTTGTTCCTTA
>JBGALP010000038.1:0-31805 GCA_044223805.1 Agriterribacter sp. | reverse complement strand
CATCAGATAATGGTGCCGGTGCAAGTTATAGCGGATGGATATGCACCTACTATATTTACGATCTGTACGCCAACCTGCGCTGTGTAATACAACCAGAAGGTGTAAACGCGCTTTTTAATACCACCCCTACCAAGTGGACATGGAATAGCGATATACTGAATGAACAATGCTTCCGCTATGAGTACGACAACCGCAACCATTTGATCATGAAAGACTTACCGGGTGCTGATCCTGTGTATATGGTGTATGATGCATTAGACAGGCTGGTGATGACACAGGATGGTAAACAACGCACTGCAGCAGTAAACATATGGCTGGTTACTTTTTATGATGCACTTAACCGCCCCGTAATGTCAGGTTCACTAAGCAATACTTATAGTACGTTCAGCACGACCACTTTTGCTCAACATCTTGCTGCAGCCGCTGCTACTACAGTATATCCGTTCGCTAAAACCGCATTGCCTGCATCTACATACTGGACAACCCTTACAGAAACCGGTTATGATAATTATGACGCTTTGCCTTCTGCGAGTGGTTTAACTGCCAGCCTCGATGCTACTTATACCTCGTCAACCTATATGAATACCAGCACTACCGCCTTTCCTTATCCTGAAACACCTACAAGCTCAACACAGGTAAGAGGGCTGGTTACCTGGACAAAAACAAACATCCTTAATTCAACCAACTACCTGTACAGCGTAAGTATTTATGATGATAAGGCAAGAGCTGTACAGGTGAAGAGCCGTAACATCAGGGGTGGATTTGATGTGGCTACTACACAATACAGTTGGGCAGGGCAACCTGTGTGATGGTTCAGAAAGTGGATAAAATAAGTACTACCCTGTGCAAACTATAGTAGCTTTCGTCATGATATGCGTAATGACCATGGCGGTGGCGGTTTGCGTACGGATAGAAAAAAAAATTCAACACTCCCTCAATGCAAATGCTATACCTGCCGTGTGGACAACGGTTGCCAAAAACGAATACAATGCACTCGGGCAGTTGATGAAAAAAGAATTGGGCAAACAAAAACACAGACGGCACTTACAGCGCCAATCCGTTGAATGTTCAACGAGGCCGATAATCCGCGGTTGGTTAACTGGCATTAATAAAGGTCGTTTGGTGGCACGGCAGGCAGTATGCCAGCCGCATGGGCGTAAATGGCAATTACTTTGGCATGGAGCTGGGTTATGATAAAACTACTTCTGCAGCTACGGGTAGCAGTTATGCCGCCACGCAATTAAACGGTAATATTACGGCTACAGTGTGGAGGAGTCGCGGCGACCAGGCGAACCGTAAATATGATTTTACTTATGACGCTTTGAACCGATTGACTGGCGCTGCATTTAAACAAAACGGGTATAATACCAGCGACTGGAGTACTTCTGCTGTAAATACAGCCATTGACTTTTCTGTAAGCGGGCTTAGCTACGATTTGAATGGCAATATTAAAACCATGAACCAGAAGGGGGTTAAGGTAAACAGCTCTGCTTTTATTGATCAACTCACTTATGCTATAACAACAATGGATTAAATAACAACTAAAATATGTAACAGATGGTGTGGTTGATGCTGCTGCCAGTAAGCTGGGAGACTTTAAAGACGGTATTAACGCTGCTGGCACAGACGATTATACCTACAATGCCAATGGCAGTATAACCGATAAAAATAAGCTCATCAGCCCTATGCAATATTTTCCTACTATTGAATTGGCGATGTCGCTGGGTATGCCGCAAGGCAATATCCTGTATACTTTGGATGCTACAGGAAATAAACTCAGCAAGACCACCAGTCAAACCGTTGCCAGTTATATCCTTTATAATGGTACCAGTATTGCATCTACTATCACCACCACTACGCTTTATATAGGTGGCTTTGTATTTGAAACCAAATCGTATAGTGATGCTACTAAAACCAATGCCCTGGGATATACCGATAAACTATTGTTTGCTCCCCTGGAAGAAGGACGTGTAAGAGCTTTGTATACCAATACCACTACTCCCAATACCATTACCGGGTTAGCTTATGATTATTTTGTAAAGGATCATCTGGGGAATGTGCGTATGGTACTTACGGATGAGCTCCAGAAGGATATTTATCCCGCAGCTACACTCGAAGGTAGTTTTACTACAGACGGCATCCCTAATGCGGTTTTTGGCGAAAACAGTATTATTCCATTATTCAGGAGGGATAGTATCAAAATCTACAGCTACGGGTACCAACAGATTATCCCCAATAATGGCATTGCCAACCAACCTTAACGGTAATACTACCACCGTCGGCGCTTAATAGTGATGGGATATATATAAAACCATTGCCGCTTCTGGTACAGGGGGCGTAACGGGGCTGGGCATTACCCTTAAAGTAATGAGTGGCGATAAAATAGACATTATGGGTAAAAGTTATTATTTTCAGAACAACACTGCCGGCACCAATTACTCCGTAGCGGTGCTGGATGTGTTAACAGGATTGATTGGCGCACCCACTGGTGCAGCGGCAGGCAAGGGAGCCACAGCGGCAGGGCTTAATAGCATCCCCACCGTTAGCCCGCCAAACGGATTTCAATCGACCAACCTGGGGAACCGGCACAACGCCTAAAGCTTATATTAACTTATATTTTGTTTGATGAGCAGTTTAATTATGTAGGTGGTAATTTCAGTCGTGTAGGTACAGCCAAATTGGTAAAATCGCACTATAATGATGCGAGTATGCAGAACATACCTTGGTAAAAATGGCTTTATATTTATGTAAGCATGAGTTCGGTGAAGCTCGCAATGTGTATTTTGATAACTTGCAACGTATACATAGCCCGATACTAAGAAACGCATTGCTATCCGTTTGGGTTGACAATGGCGGGTATATCGTCAAAGTTGTGGTAAACGAGACAAAATGAAATTCCAAGGACAAGAATTTTCAAATAAAGAATTTTCGGACGGCAGTGGTTTGGATATATATGAATTTAAGTATCGATCTCACGATCCAAATAGGAAGGTTTTTGCAAATCGACCTTTTATCAGAGAAATATGTTCGCCAATTCCACTTATGCTTTTAGTGAAAATAAAGTAACAAATCATATCGAGTTAGAAGACCTTGAATCAGTACCTGTGCCTTTGGTATTAGCCTCAAGGAACACCCATCACAGTTAACAAAGCCCAATACCTTAACACTGAATAAATCCTTTAATCCGACTTATTCTGAATCTTATTCAGAAAAAATATATGATAGTAAATAGTCCAGACAAGATTGCAGGCAGAAATAAATTGTAAAATTTTACCGAACGTGTTCAGAAACTATTACCATTTCTAGCGCTAGAATTGGGTCTATTGAAGGAGTCGGAGAAGTAATGAGTATTTATTTATTTTCTGTTTCAAAAACTTGATAAACTCAGCATTGAAGATATAAAAGAAATAGTTGTAAAAAACACTACGGAAGTTTCTTATACAAAGATTATTTCTAGGGACGAAAAAAGGTGAGTTCGTCATAAGTTTAAAATCCAGCAGATAGTAAGATCATTAGTTCAAAAACAACTTCACCCAAGGTAGATATAAGCGACAGAACATCGAGACTCTTTTGAAACTATCTCCAAATTAGAAGATAAAACTTTAGAAGCTATAAAGAAAACAAAGTGAAATTGGAAAATGCTAATGAATCTATTAAAAAGGCTCCGCAAAACTTTTGAACCAATAACCCAAATGAAGATCATTTTAAAAATATCAGTATAAAGCTAATAGTGTTTATTTGCTAACTATTCCTCCCTTGGTATATTCCTTTAAATTTCTTCTTTTAATCCTGAAATATTCGTCGTTAGTTCTTAAAAACTATCTCAATTTATCAAGACCAGAAGAGAAAAATTTTATTTTAGAATATGCAGAAATATTATTTTAATTAAAAAAAATATGACATGTCTTTAACTCTTATATTTTCATTTTTAATTGTCTCTTTTGTGTTAAAAAAAAAGACCAATTGAATCTAGTTATGACATCCGTTTCAATTTTTCAATTCAGATGTCTGGAATTTTAGCTTAAATTAAAATTTTACGCTATAATACCAGTCGTATCTGAAATAATTTTTCTTGAAATACCTTCTACTAACTGGATAATATATTTAGAATATCAATTTTATTTATCTAAAGTTTAGAAACTGACAATAAAAACTAACAAGAAAAGCAAATAAAATAAAAGACATAATCAAAATGCTCTAAACCCAGCTTTCTATTTATTTTTCACTTCTAAGTCCCTAATTTGAAAAGTTGAAAATGAGATAATGTTAACGGAGGGCGTCTTAGCAGCCATGCAATGTCACATGGTCGTTCATAAAGCTCTAAAGGTGGCGTTGTTAAACGAAAAATAACAACAAAAAACCGCAATAGTAATTCCTGGTTGGTTTATGTTACCAGAAACTACTATTGCGCTTAGCTATATGTGTTAGTTTGAAAACCTGAATTGATTATTGATATTGCACTAACGCCATCTCTACTCGCCTGTTCATCAATCTTCCAAATTCAGTAGCATTTCCAGCTACCGGGTCGTCAATGCCATTGGCTGATACTATAATCTGATCTTCGTCTACACCCAGTTCCAGTAAATAGTTTTTTACAGTTACTGCCCGCAACCATGATATATGCTCATTAGCTTCAACAGTTCCTACATTGTCGCTAAACCCCGCTACACTTATCTTTAAATTTCTGTCGAATATTAATTGATCCGCATATTGCAGAATGGTATTAAATTCTTTGGTGCCCACCTGATGTTTGTTAAAATCAAATTGCAGCATAGTAAATGCTTTATATCCGCTCGACTCTTTAACCAACCTGTGCAGCATTATATTATTGTTATTTGCCTGAACAGTATAATTTCTTTTTATGGTTTTTGATACGGCAACATGTTTTGTATTATGCGAAGCTTTGGAAACAACACTGCTGCCTGCAACTACTTTACGCGCAACAGTATTTTCTTTTTTTATTGATTTGGGAGATCGGTATACTGATGAGTCTACAACAGGCAAATCTTCTTTGGTAATATAGTTACCGCTTAACAACTTCACTTCAGAACGCATCATATTACTGTCAGAATGCTTAATAAAACTGGTTGTTTGAAAGGATATCAGGATAATGGCGCTGATAGTAAATAAAATTTTCATATAGAGTGTTTTTAGGGTTCGAGAGATTCGTATTATCCCGATAAGTGAACGTAAATATACTATGTGTTGTAACGAGAGACGAAGATTGAAAGCAAAAAGTTTACGGGAGTTTTCTTTATTATCATAGTTCAACCCGTAAGGCAAACTTTGTAAAATAAATATTACAAATACAGTAGTTCTATAAGCGTTCGCTTGTAGCAGAAAAGCCATTCAAGGGTACTGACGCCAGATTTCTCTTTGCCTTGGCTTTGTGTATTACGGTTGCAATAATGTTTGCAGGTATGGGGCATTATAGTTTTTAATAAATCCTGTTATGTTTTTGTACTTAGAAAACTCCTCAGGTTCATGTGTAGTAGTTAACACAACAGCCTTCATTCCTGCATTCAATGCAGCTTCTACTCCTTTAGGTGCATCTTCAAATACCAGGCAATCTTCTGGTAATACATTCATTAAGCTGGCGGCTTTTACAAATGTTTCAGGCTCCGGCTTGCTTTTTTCCACATCATCAGCGCTTACAATGGTTGGGAAATAATGCCGGATGTGCAGGTTGTCGAGCACAAAATCAATATTGAAAGGAATAGCAGCCGAACCAATAGCCATTGGAATATGTTTTTTATGAGCGGTTGCTAAAAACCGGTCTAATCCTTCAATTAATTGCAAACTGGGTAAATATGCTTCCTGGTATCTTCTTTCTTTTTCTATGGAAAGCCTGCGGTATTCTTCGGGCGTAAAATGTCCCTTACCAAAAATGCGGTCCAGTACCTCTTCATTCTTGCCATACATCTCTGCCTTTACAGCTTCGTGACTCATTGGTTTACCAAGATCATTAGTAACAAGATAGTGCCATGCCCTTGCATGAAAAGCCATGTCATCAATCATTGTTCCATTCAAATCAAAAATGAAAGCCTTGAAATTATGCTGCATTACTATTCTTTTGTATTTGAGTTAAAGCTTATGTTATTAGCAAGGTTCCATTCCAAATTGCAGCAGGCGGTGAGGACACCCGCCGTAGGAGCCCCTACCGATCGGTGTCTCCACCGACCGGAAAAACATAGCCAGCGAAAATTTGGAATGTACCCTTTGGCAAAAATCAGCTTTTCATTTCATAAAAATGATTATTTTCATAACCCACAGCCTTACCCTTTATTGAATTCAAAGATTTTTACGCACCATGTCATCCCGTTATTCTAAAGAAACCCGCATATTGGTTGCTATTGATTGTATCATCTTCGGTTTTGATGGTGCTAACATTAAACTATTGCTGGTACAAAGAGGATTGGAGCCCGAAAAAGGCAGATGGAGCTTGATGGGAGGTTTTATTCGTGCCGATGAAGGTCTTGAGCATGCCGCTAACAGAATTCTTAAAAAAAATACAGGACTGGAAAATGTGTACATGGAGCAACTGCTTGCATTTGGAGCACCCGAACGTGATCCTGTTGAAAGAACGCTTTCCATTGCTTATTTTGCGCTTGTTGATATTCACGAATATGAAAAACAATTGAGTGACGAGTTTCATGCGGAATGGTTTCTTTTAAAAGATGCGCCGTCACTTATTTTTGATCATGATGAAATGGTAGCATTGGCAAAAAATCAATTGCGTTATAAAGCCGCTATGCATCCCATTTTATTTGAATTATTACCCGAAAAATTTACCATTCCTCAATTACAACTTTTATATGAAGCAGTATACGATACTTCATTTGATAACCGCAACTTCAGCCGCAAGGTGCTGTCAACAGGCTTATTGGTAAAGCAAAAAGAAAAAGACAGATTGAACTCCAAAAAAGGTGCTTTTTACTTCAAGCTTAATAAACACAAATACACTGATCACCTTAAAGCTTTTCTTAATTTTATTCCGAATCCTGAAAAATTTTTAGAATTATAGCAGCATATTAATTTTTACCAAACTGTATAATTGACTGTTTTCTATTAACGGCATTAATTTTCTGTAAAAATACTATTCCATCTGCCAACGCTCGGCAAACAGCGGGATTTCCATTATATTTGTATCTGTTCAACTGGTTAATATCTATGATGACAAACACCAAATTCCAATACCAGTTATCTAACGCCATTAAATTCTAAAGTACTACAACCTCATTAGCATTTACTACTGCCCCTTAAATTCTGTATTGATCAGATTTAAAATTTGAATTGCTATGTATTCGTATGCGTTGTTAGAAAAAGGATGTTATTATCTCATCCAGGAAAAAGAAGAATCCCCTATTGGATTGGTCAGGGTTATGCTCGAGTCTGATCATTGTATGTTTATAACAAAATACGGGGAAACAGAAATTACAGAATGGAAAAGAAAAACCGACCCTATTGTGGAAATCCTGGAATTGCTGGACGATAAAGCCGTGAAAGAATGGGAGACTTCGTATTATAGTAATAATGAAGACGCCTACTATGAGGACGAAGATTAAACAGCAGATTTACCAAACAATCAATAATTTCAGCCATTGTAAATAACAAACAATGGCTGAAGTTTTTTTACAACTCGAAAAAGTTTCTGTTCACACAGGAGGACGTAATATTCTCCACAACCTTAGTGTTACCATACATCAACATGAACAATGGGCCATTGTAGGTGCTTCGGGCAGTGGCAAAACTGTGCTGGCGCATACATTAGCCGGTAAACATTTTTTTAGTGGTAGTATAACTTTCAACAAAAATTTATCCCACAAACCCAATATTGTGGTGGTTGACCAACAGCATCGTTTTAAAAATCTTTCCAACACGGCCGACTTTTATTATCAACAACGTTATAATGCAACAGAAGCCGAAGATGCAGCCACTGTTGGATCCGTATTGCAACAGGCAATGGCAAATACTCCTGACTATATAGCGGGCATTAAAACTGCTTCTATTGCTTCATTAGTTCGTATTGCGCATTTACTGCAAGAGCCGCTCATTCAATTATCCAACGGAGAAAATAAGCGATTGCAGATAGCCAAGGGCATATTACAGCAGCCGGAACTTCTGGTGCTGGATAATCCATTTGTAGGGCTCGATACCGAAGGCCGAAAAATACTTTCAGCTATTATTGATACGCTTGCAAAAGCAGGCGTGAACATCCTGTTGATTACATCAGCAACAGAACTACCTGAAAGTATTACGCATGTGGCCATTTTAGAAAAAGGAAATTTTATAGCACAACTTCCAAAAAAAGAATTTGATCCCACACGCATCAACGAACATTCTTTAGAACAAATTGATAAGCATCTTTTGCATGCTTTAAAAAAAACAACCGATTACGATTTTACCTATGCTATACGCATGGTAAATGTTGAGATAAATTATGGTGAAAGAAAAATACTGAATAACATAAACTGGGAAGTTAAGAAAGGAGAATGCTGGAGCATTTCAGGCGCTAACGGCGCAGGTAAATCAACTTTACTTAGTTTAATCAATGGTGATAATACCAAAGCTTACTCTAATGAAATTTACTTGTTTGATAAAAGAAGAGGCAGCGGCGAAAGCATTTGGGATATAAAGAAAAAGACCGGTTATGTATCTCCCGAAATGCATTTGTATTTTGACTATACCTGCTCCTGTTTTGAAACTATTGCTTCAGGGTTGTTTGATTCTATTGGGTTGTTCAGACAGCTAAATGAGGAGCAGCGCAAACAGGTTGCACTTTGGACACGTTTGTTACAACTGGAAAAAATACAGCATAAATTGCTTTCTCAGCTTTCAGCAGGTGAACAGCGCTTAACATTGCTTGCAAGAGCATTGGTGAAGAATCCACCACTTTTGATACTGGATGAACCTTGCCAGGGATTGGACATAGAACATGTACAGCAATTTACACAAATAGTAAATGATATATGCAGTATGTTTGACACAACCCTGTTGTATGTGAGTCATTACAGCGCAGAAATTCCCGGCTGCGTTACTAAATTTATGAAGCTGGAAAACGGTAAAGCAACGATGCGGGAAAAACAATCTAAAAAAAATGATGCAATAAAATAGTGCTGCTATTTTATTATTACAATCTTACTTGTAATAATATGCCAACGCTATTGATCCACCAAATGACAACTACAATTGATTACAACTGATTGAGATGCTTATGATCAGGTATTGTTCTAAAATCTGTATCCTCGCAAAAAATCAGTTACCAGCATACGTTTTTTGCCTTCCAGTTGCAGGTCCAGCACTTCAATAAAGCCATCCGCGCATGCAAACCTTAAAAAAGTTTTTCCATCCGTTTCATACTCACCCGGCGAAACAGAAGTTGCTGTTATTTGTTTTTTGCAACTGAATATTTTTAATGTTTTACCCTGCAATAAGGTAAAAGCAGCTGGATATGGAGACAAACCCCTGATGAGGTTGTGAACATCATTAACGGACTTATCCCATTGTATAATACAGGTATCCGTAAAAATTTTAGGGGCATGCTTAACCGGTTGCTGTTGCAATAACTGTTCCTGGTTTATTTCCAGCAAATCCCCATTAATCAAACCGTTTATTGTTTTCACTAATAAATGAGCGCCTATCTCTTTCATGCGATCATGCACTTCGCCTGCGGTTTCATCTTCACCAATCGTAAAACTTTCCTGCATTAAAATATTGCCTGTATCTATTTCGTGCTGTAATTTAAAAGTAGTAACCCCGGTTTCTTTTTCACCATTAATTACCGCCCAGTTAATGGGTGCAGCGCCTCTATACTGAGGCAACAGTGAGCCGTGCACATTAATTGTTCCCATAGGCGGCATACTCCACACTATTTCAGGCAACATTCTAAATGCAACCACAATCTGCAGATCTGCTTTAAGAGACTGTAACTGCGCTATAAATTCAGCGTTCTTTAATTTTTCTGGCTGCAAAACATTCAGGCTATTTTCTACAGCATATTTTTTTACCGCGCTTTCGTTCAATTTCATCCCTCTGCCCGAAGGTTTATCCGGTGCGGTAACTACGCCAACAATAGTATAGCCTGTTTTTACCAATGCATCTAATGACGCAACGGCAAATTCCGGCGTTCCCATAAACACAATACGCAAATCCTTTTTATCCTCTGATTTCTTATTTATTTCTTCTGCCATTACAATCAGTTCTTAAAATCGTTGTAGAGCAAATATTTTTTCCTGATGGCTTTAAATGCATCCAGTTGCGGTTGCCAGGTTTTGCGAATTGCTGCCTCTGAAAGTCCTGCTTTGATCTGCTGCCTCAAATCATTATTGCCCGCAAGCCTGTTAAAAAAACAATCTTCCATTTTGCCCGACTTAGGTATAATGAAAAATTTGTCTTTATCCGGGAAAAGCCGGTATGCTTCCATCAACCATTTCAATTGTATTTTACCACCGGTTTTTTGTTTTACTTCTTCCAGCGTACCGCTCAAATCCCACCCATAGCAACGTTGTCCATACAATTTGGAGCTTTTTGCACCTTCGGTTGGGTTTGGCGTAAACGAAAACAAACTGTCTGGTAAAGATGGATGACCAAATACCTGGAATGGTTTATCAGTTCCTCTTCCCTCACTCAACACTGTGCCTTCAAAAAAACAGGTTGAAGGATACAAATACACCGATTGCATATCGGGAAGATTGGGTGAAGGACGAACAGGTAAAAGATACCTGCTGTTATGATCATAGTTGCCGCATTTGATAATAGTAATACTGCATTTATTTAATGCCGGCTTTCGCTCGCCATCCACATATATATCGGGCATTTTTCCCTTTACACTGATCCATTTTTCTTTAGTGATCATTTTGCCGTACTCTCCTATCGTCATTCCATACACTACAGGAACCTTCTGCATGCCAATAAACGATTTGTATTTAAGATCCATCACCGGACCATCTACATAAAAGCCATTGGGATTTGGTCTGTCGAGAATAATAAGTGGCTTATTATATTCGATAGCTGCTTCAATAAAATCCTGTAGTGAAGATATGTATGTATAAAATCTAGTGCCCACATCCTGTATGTCAAACATCAAAAAATCTACATCTTTAACATCCGCAGGCGAAGGTTTTCTTTTGCTGCCATATAACGATACTACGGGAATGCCGGTTTGCTTATCAACATAATCGCCGGTATGTTCGCCCGCGTCTGCAGTGCCTCTGAATCCATGTTCGGGTGAGAAAATTTTCTTTGGCACAACACCTAAACTTTTTAAGGTGTCTACAAGATGCCTTGCTCCTACTGTGGTAGTTTGATTGGCAAAAATAGCGATGGACTTTCCTTTGATTAAAGGCAGATACCGATCAAATCTTGCTGCGCCTGGTATTATCTGTTCATTCTTATTAAGTGCATCTGCAGCAATAGCGGCAGACGAAATATATTGTTTATTGCCGCCGGTCAACAAATACATCAGGCTTACAGCGGTAAATAATCTTGTGAAAAAAATATGCGGCACAATACTTGAAATCATTTCAATAGATTAAATATGAAGTGTTTAATAACACATGGACTATTTTCAAATATCCTTAATCTTTTTGTATAACCAGTATAAATCATATACCTTTCCAACGTTTATTCAATCAATAAAAAACAATTTATGCAACAGGCAAAAAAAGGAGATGTGGTACGCGTACATTATACAGGCCGTTTAACAGATGGAAAGCAGTTTGACTCGTCAGTAGGTCGTACACCGTTAGAGTTTACAGTTGGCGCAGGACAAATGATAAAGGGTTTTGATGCCGGAGTAGTAGGCATGGCAATAGGAGAAAAAAAAGTAATCAATATATCACCAGAAGAAGGCTACGCCCCAAAATCCAGAGGCGATTATTGAATTTCCAAAAGAGCAGGTTCCCCAGATATGAAACTGGAACCAGGTATGGAACTTACATTACAAAACCAACATGGACATCCTGTTCCTGTTGTTGTTACCGAAGTAAAAGAAGATGTAATAATACTCGATGCCAATCATTCACTGGCGGGAAAAGACCTGGTGTTTGATGTGGAATTAGTAGAGATAGTATAGGAGAAAGGCAGGAGTAAGAAGGGACAAGGCAGGAGAAGAAGATTAATAAACGTGAGACGATAGCAGTGAGAGAAATACAAGCATTTCACATCTGTAGTTTCACGTTTATCGTTTGTCGTTTCACGTTTCCTCATTGCCATTCAAAGCCCTCTGCTCTGGGTATTTTATCGAATACAGCAGCAAATTCGGCTGGGGGTGTAGCCAACCTCCTGCGTTCTGTATTAATCCATGCGCCGTCTATGGTTATTACTGCGGCCAACGTATCATTATTCACAGTGATATGGTGCTGCATTGTCCATCTCGACCCATCTTTTCTTGCTTTCAGCATTACAAGATCAAGTTCTACTTTATCACCAAACTTTATTTCTTTTTTAAAAACGCACTCTTCTCTGAAAAGAATAGGACCTAACTTTTGCTCGGCCATTACTGCTACAGAAAGACCATGTTCGGTTAAAAAACACATGCGCACATAAGCCCCAAGGTCATAGTATCTTGAATGCAGCATATGAAAATTAGGATCAAGATCCGCCCACCTTACTTCGCACGATTTAGTATACATAGTTATGCATTATAGAGTAACCTGTAATACTCATCAGCCATCCTTCCTGATTCAAAACGGAAACGTACATCCCTCATACCATTTTTTACAATCTGCCGCCACAATTCAGGACGTTCATAGTATAATGGCAATATTTCCTTTTCAAGAATTTCATATAACATTCTCAGGTCATACTCATCCTGGTCGTGCACACTCATGTTAGCATAATCTGCTTTAGGAATTACAAAACCATTATGACCATGATGAATAAATTCAGGAATCCATCCATCATCGGTAGAAAAATTAACCGCGCCGTTCATTGCTGCTGTCATACCACTTGTGCCGGAAGCTTCACGCGGTACACGTGGATTATTGAGCCAAATATCGGCAGCCTGTTTAAGCCGTTTGCTTAATGTAAGCTCGTAGCCAATGCATACCGCTACATTCTTGTAATTCTTACTCAAATTTACCAGGTAGTTGAAATCACTGATAGCGGGATAATCTACCGGGTAGGGTTTGCCTGCCCAAATGATTTGTACAGGGTATTTTGTGTTGGCGAGTAAAGCCTCAAACCTGTGCTTATCCCTGGTAATTAATTCTGCTCTTTTGTACCCGGCAAAACGCCTTGCCCAAACTATGGTAAGTACATTAGGATCTAATAACTTACCTGTTTGATCGGCAACATTATCAAATGAACGTTTTTTCAAAAACCATTTACGGTCAATAAAATTCCCTTCATCACTTTCCTCGGCGCCATTGTACAATTGTTTATCTGCCCAATAACGCCAGTTTTGTGAATTGGTGATATGAATAATAGGACATATTCCTTCGTATTTACTCCACATTGCTCTGCTTACATGACCATGCAGTTCACTAACGCCATTGGATAACCGCGCAAATCTGAGCGCGCCAAGCGAATGATTAAACTGATCGTCTGTAATACCGGTAAGCTTACGCACTTCAGGTAACGGCACTCCACAGAAATAACTCATCTTCTCACACAGGTAAATATCATGTTTTTCATTTCCTGCTTCTTCCGGCGTATGTGTTGTAAACACCAGTCTTTTCTTTACTTCTTCTTTGCTGCCATATTTCTTATACAAATAAAACGCGGCTGAAAATCCGTGCGCTTCGTTGAGATGATATACATCAGGATTAAACCCTATTTCATCCATTAGTTTTGCACCACCAACACCCAGTAATATAAACTGCGCAACCTTGGTAGCTACATTAGCATCATACAAACGGTGCGTAATGGTTTGCGAGATATAATCATTTTCCGGCAAATCAGTACTTAGCAAAAAGAGCGGAGCACTTTTAAAAGTTTCCGGGTTAAGATAGTATGCTTTTACCCAAACCGGGTGATCGTGAATATTGATCTGGAACTTTATATTATGATCTTCTAAAAAATTATAGATCTTTTCATTCCATTGTACCTGTAAGGTTTGATCCTGGTTGCGGGCCTGATCATAATAACCATATTTCCAGAGTATGCCTATACCTACCAGGTTTTGTTTTAGCTCGTAAGCGCTGCGCATATGAGACCCGGCAAGAAATCCAAGTCCTCCGCTATAAATTTTTAAAGGCTGGTGAATAGCGAATTCCATCGAAAAGTAGGCCGCTTTTTTGGTGTACCTATCATCAATAGCAGGGTATGGAACTTTATAATTCGTAAATGACGTCATAGTGCAAAACTTTCCTTAAAAATGCTCGCAATATAAAAGGATTTTTTGTAAAGCACATATTTTTAATCTATTACCACAAACTCTGTGTGTCTATTTGACGTATGATATGCTGTTGATCCGATACCGCATTTAAGTGCCGATAAAAATTACTGAAATATTTAACAGCTTCAAGCATAGGCTGGCATTGTTTTCCGTGAATATAAATGTTATTTTAGTTTGAGATTTCTAAGCAATGACACCTATTACATTCACCACATTTAATAACATTTCAATTTGCATATTTCTGTACCATAAATCTTAAGATGAAATAGAACTCTACCCCATCTCCATTCTTTACTAAATAAGGTTATTACATGAGTTCTATTCCCCAAAAGACGGTTACCATCGTTCCTTTATTATTTTTTACTTATTCACTTGTCTGTGCTCAAATATTTACCAATCGTTTTGAAGCAGGAGTTAACGCAGGAGCATTTATATACCAGGGAGATCTGACACCTGAGCCACTGGGTGCTTACGCTACTATTAAACCACAATTTGGGTTTTATGCCGCCTACTTATTGAACAGGTCATTTTCCGTTCGTGCAAGTTTTTCATTTGGCGCGCTCAAAGGAGATGATAGCAAATATACTTCGCCGGAATACAGGCAACAGAGAAATTTTAAGTTTACCACACCTGTTACAGAATTTACAGGCATGATGGTTTGGGATATATTCAGGAAAAATGGCGTTGAACAAAGACGCGGTTTTGCACCATACCTTTTTGCAGGAGCAGGCGTAGCGCTTTTTAATATACAACGGGATGCCAGCAGGTATAACGCCGCATATTTTAATAACGAAGGCGTGAGTACAGGCTTGATTGCAGATTTAGCGCATACGCCACCACGTGCATTGCCTGTTATTCCCATAGGTGCCGGCGTTAAGTATTTTATTTCACCAAAGTTGGCCTTGCATGCAGAAACCAATTACAGGCTGATGTCTTCTGATTATTTAGATGGGTTCAGCCAGGCTGCCAACGATGGAAAGAAAGATAATTTTTACAGCTATTCTATAGGACTAATTTTTTCATTGGGATATAAAGACAGAAATGATTGCCCCACTGTAAAACCCTGAAAGAGAAATCAATTGCAACTGATTCATGAGACACGAATGAGGGCATAGAAAATACAGCGCTAAGGCTATCCCAATAATTTCATGCGCTTGTTTCCTGATCCTTTGCCTCACCGGCCGGTTTTTTATCGGCTGGTTCTTTTTTAGGAGCAGGTATTTTTATGTCGGGCAAAAGCGCTGCTACCAGCATAAGTGCAGAACCAATAAACAACAGGTAAAGTCCATACTTTCTTTGCGGACAAACGCCCATTTCGCAACGGGCATACAACAAAAAATTTCTAAAAGCCCACGCTATTCCTAAAGCACAAAAAATAAGATTGGTGCGCTTTGCCCAAATCCTGGGTATCATAAATAATACAATCGCAAGCGTGCTCAAAATAATATTGAGCTTACCAGGTTTACCTAAATTGGTTCCCATGTTGTTCATTCCGGTAACCAGTTGCTGTGTTCCCGGAACCTCCATCCACGGTAAAAAGCAGGACATAATTACAAGAAGAGCAATTACCACACCGATCCATTGAGAATATTTCATGTATTAAAGCGTTGTCGTATATATGATTTGGGCTGCAAAGTATACTATTTTTAAAAGATGTGGATTCTATGTCAGCCAGTATTAATTCAATATTAATTATTTTTACAAGGTACTTATGCAAAGCAACTGTTTTTTAAACCAGACTCATGGCTGCTAATACCCCTGAACCATCTCTTGTTGAACAATATAACGCCCACTATGCATATAAAGAAATAGTGGGTGAAGACAATAGTCTAATGCCCCACTGGAATACTTTTTTCAACTCACTATCACAGTTGAGCGCTGCTGAAATAGAAGCGAGAAGACAGGATATTTTCCGTATGCTGCGCGAAAACGGGGTTACTTATAATATTTATGGAGATCCTTCGGGGCTTAATCGTCCCTGGAATCTTGATATTATTCCTTTTTTGATCAGTAAAGAAGAATGGGCCGTTACAGAAGCAGGTTTGGTTCAAAGGGCGGAATTACTCAATCTTTTATTACAGGATATATATGGCGAAAGAAAACTCATAAAAAATGGTTTATTACCAGCAGATCTTATTTATAACCATAAAGGGTTTTTAAGGCAATGCGCGGGTATAAGGCAACTCCATAATCACAGTTTAATTTTATACTCCGCCGACCTTGCCCGCAGCTCAGATGGCAAAGTGTGGGTGTTGAACGATCGCACACAGGCGCCTTCAGGTTCAGGTTATGCCCTGGAAAACAGGATAACCATGGCCCGTGTGCTACCCGAGCTTTTTAACGACCTGCAGGTACGTCATCTTTCCTCATATTTTGATACCTTACGGCAATCATTACACGATATAGCGCCATCACGCAAGCAGGATACCCGTGTGGTAATACTCACACCCGGTCCTGTTAATGAAACATATTTTGAACATTCTTATCTTTCTTCTTACCTGGGCTTTACATTGGTACAGGGTGATGACCTGATGGTGATGGACAATTATGTATGGCTGAAAACTTTGGGTGGTATTGAAAAGGTTGATGTAATACTGCGAAGGGTAGATGATTATTTTTGCGATCCACTTGAATTAAAGGAAGACTCCAGGTTAGGTATTCCTGGTTTACTGCAGGCTGTACGTAGTGGCAATGTAAGTATTGCCAACCCGCTTGGAAGCAGCATACTGGAGAACCCGGGCCTGATGCCTTTTCTGCAGAGCATGTCGAGGTATTTTTTAAACCAGGATCTTATTTTGCCAAGCATAGCATCATGGTGGTGCGGCCAGCCGAAAGAAATGAATTATGTGCTGGATAATTTACGTTCTCTTGTTATCAAAAAAATTTACAAACAATCACGAACCAGTACTTCAATAGACGGTGCTGGATTAAGTGAACGTGAAGTGGATGATTTAAAACAAGCTATTAAAGCGCATCCTTATTTGTATGTAGCGCAGGAAAAAGTAAACATTTCGGCTACTCCTTCCATGGTAAATGGCAATATAGAACCACGTTCAGCGCTTTTCAGAACTTTTTTAACCAGCAATGCATATACATACACTGCTATGACGGGTGGACTTACCCGCACAGCACCTAATCATAATAATTTTATTATTTCTAACCAACTGGGCAGTATCAGTAAAGACACCTGGATTATTTCACCTGAACCTGAAAACAAACCTTTGATTCATACAGATCATATTGATATCTCCGCCCCGCAAAAAGGTGATATAACCAGCCGCACCGCGGAAAATCTTTTTTGGGTAGGACGATATGCGGAAAGGGTATTGGGCAACGCCCGTTTTTTAAGAACGGTGTTACAGTTTATTACAGAGGGCAACAGGCATAATCAAAATAATGATATAGAAACAGAGCAACATCTGCTGGAAGCATTAACCCATTATACTGTTACCTACCCTGGTTTCTTAGAAGAAGAAAAATTCGCGCATCCCTGGCAGGAACTGCGTTCTATTTTGTTTGATGAAACCAAGATGGGCAGCCTCATCAACAATTTCCGCTTGTTCTGCAGGGTGGTATATGCAGAAAGAGATCACTGGTCAACCGATACATGGCGTGTAATATGGAGCATGGAGAATGAATTAAAAAATGCTGACGTAAATCATCTCACTCATATCAAAGCGTTGAATGTACTTGATAATCTTATTACTTCCATGGTTGCCTTTATAGGGCTAAACAGAGAAAGTATTTCGCGGGAGCAGGGATGGATAATGCTTGATGCAGGCAGAAAGATTGAACAGTGTATGCTGCTGGTAAGTATGCTGCGTTCTACGCTTGTAAACAAACATGATGACCAGGTGGATTACAATTTACAGGAATCCGTGTTAAAAAGTAATGAAACACTGGTAAATTACCGGTATAAATACCGGGTGCATATTCAACACACATTGGTGCTTGAGTTAATGTTACTTGATCCTAATAATCCACGCTCATTGATTTATCAGTTAGACCGGTTGAAAGCGTATTTGAGCAACCTGCCTAAAATACAACCCGGCTTTGTTTTACCACAACACGAAAGATTAATATTAGAAGCCCACGCCCTATTAAAACTTACCGACATAGAACAATTAACTATGCTGGATGCCGAAAGCGGTCAATATAAAAATCTCGACGAGTTCCTGGAAAAGATGTACAGCTTATTGTTTAATATTACCGGCGCTGTTTCTAAATTATATTTCAAACATGCGCAAAAACAAAAGCAATTGTTTACTGCGGAATCATTTTAAAATCTAACAGCTTCATGCATTATAAGGTAACACATACCACCACCTACGAGTACAACGAACCGGTTAGTTTATGCCATAATCTTGCGCTGCTTAAACCGCGCTCAACGGTTACGCAAATCTGTCACGAAACCAGGTTGAATATTGATCCGCAACCGGATATAATAAATGAATACGAAGATTTTTTTGGTAATAAAGCTACCTATTTTGCCATTCAGCAGGAACATAAAAAACTAGCGGTTACGGTTACTTCTTTTGTAGAAAATACAAGCCCCGGCGCTATACAATTTAATTTTTATGAAAGTATTTCGTGGGAAGAAGCAAGGATACAATTGAACAACCCCCAACCGGAATACGCAGATGTGAGACAATATATTAATGAAACGGCCATAACCACCTACAGCGAACCAATACATCAATATGCTTTGCAATCATTTTTGCCCGGAAGATCGTTATTTGATGCCACCCATCATTTAATGGAAAGAATATACAACGACTTTGAATACATGCCCGGCTTTACTACCATAGCTACGCCGGTAGCCGAAGTAATAAAAAAGCGCAAAGGGGTATGCCAGGATTTCGCACATGTTGCTATAGCATGCATCCGTTCTATAGGATTACCTGCCCGCTATGTGAGTGGATATATAGAAACACTTCCTGCAAAGGGAGAACCTACATTAGTGGGAGCCGATGCCAGCCATGCATGGTTTTCTATTTTTATTCCCGCAACAGGCTGGGTTGATTTTGATCCTACCAATAATCAAATTCCATCTTCACAACATATAACCATTGGATGGGGACGTGACTATACGGACGTAACCCCATTGAAAGGAGTAATACTAAGCAGTGGTAAACACAAATTATCGGTGGCAGTTGAAGTAAAGAAAGTATAGTTGTATTGCCATAAAAAAAGTCCCCATCAATTTGGGGACTCCTGACCAAATGGTCTCAGATTATTTTTATGGAGAAACCCGGTTACTCGATAATAACCGAAGGCTTCCATGATTTATCTGCAGATAACATGAATACCTCCTTTTTCTTTGGTGAACGGTAGCTACTAAGTTAAGAAAAAAATAGTAACGAAAAAAGCTTTGTTGCTACATTGATTCCGCAACAATATCATCCATCATAATCGCGCTATGACTTTCGTTATACACGCAAACGCCATCCTTAATTAATAATACCTGTGGAGATTCATGTACCACTTTCAAATCTTCCGATATCCTGTTTGAAATAGCACGATGAGCAATTAAATCAAGATAGTAAAAATCAATGCCTGAAGGCGCATTAGAACGCTCTAACCTGCTTTTGATTACACTGCTTATAGAACAGCGGGTTGAATGCTTATATACAACCTGTGGCTTTACTTTCGATTGATTAAGTATCTCCTGCCATTGTGTTTCCGTATTGAGTATATGCCAATTCATACCTGCAAATTTATTTCTTTATAGATTATAACAGAAAATTGAACACCTGAAAATGTAATACATAATTATTTTAATGAATGTTTTGCGATGGGAAAGGGAGCATCTTTACCACTATGTTGAACCGTACTAGAAACATTTGCATTCCTGATAAACTGAAGCAAAGCAATTAAACCCACTATTCCAATTCCACACCAGGCCGTCTTTATTACAATGTCATACGTCACTGGATCTGTTTCTATTCTTTTTAAAATTATCCCATATAGCGCCCACACAATCACTAATCCAAAAAAAGCATTATGTCTTCTTACTATCACTATAGCGCTAAGCACTACAGCTACGCAAATCATAGTTACAGTCCAACCTGTAGCAGACGTACCCCATCCACTCCAGCCTATAGACACCAGATATACGCTGGTATTGGCTATACTGGCAATAGTTATCCAGGCAAAATATATGCTCAAAGGCAACTGAGAAAAAAATAAACTACGCCATGGTTGCCGTGGATTATATATTCCAGTGCGCAAATGAATAACAATCAGGGTAAGCAATTGAAAAAAGATCAACGCCAGTGACAGCCCGATCATTTCGTTTACCCATGCCATAAGCCATGCAGCAGCCGAAAGATTATTTAAGATAAACCACCCCCCTATTTTTTGTACCTCCTTATTTTCTGTTACCGCTGCACTATACCGGTAAGCGCTGAAAATATGATAGATGCAAAATATGAGTAATGCCATGTATATAATTCCCCATATTGCGAATGTTACGCCGGCAGGCGTGAATAAGGAGTTGTATTGATCTGAGACTTGCCCTACGTCTTTACCATTAATTATCTTTAATTGAGTGGTATAAGCTAAAGTAATATGAACAATAAGCGCTAAAAAGTTACTTACAGATAATAGCTTTATCCTTTTCATGTGAATGGTTTACCTATTGGAATAAAAAAAATGTGCCACGGTTATACTCTTACCAATTATCAGGCACGATTTTTTAGAAATATATGTAATTTAAACCGATATCATTATGATAACCATAATTTTTATTTCAACAGCAGTTATTGTTACTGGCTTTGGATGGTATGCATTGCGTATTTATCGTAATTTCTCCAGTCACTTCGCGCAGCATTCCATATAATCATAGAATATTATTGCATATTATTGAGTGTTATTCTTCAGCAAAAAATGTATATTAAATTAATTTCGCTGAAATAACACTATTTTGTATGAATGCTGTTTTTGCAATTACCTATACTGTATGGCTCTTATCAGAGCTATTACTGAATAGATTATTACGTTCTAAAGGCAATGATAAAAAAGGGGCCGATAGAAACTCCCTTTCTGTTATCTGGTTTACGATTATCGTCAGTATATCGCTCTCCATATATATTTCTATTGCACTTCACTTCCCCATATTTTCTGATCCGTTTTACGCATATATTGGAATTGGGCTCATTATATCAGGCATCATTTTAAGGTTCGCCGTCATAAAATCTTTAGGAAGATTTTTTACCGTTGATGTTACTATCAGAGAAGGGCATACGCTTAAAAAGGATGGATTTTATAAGTATTTCAGGCATCCATCATATTTTGCATCCTTACTTTCATTTACAGGTTTTGGTATTTCTTTAAACAACTGGCTTTGTTTAATTATTATTGTAACAGCAATTGTTATAGCATTCAGCATACGGATAAAAGTAGAAGAAAAAGCGTTGGTAGAACAATTCGGATCAGCGTATGCTGAATATAAGAAAACAACCAGCGGGTTTATACCTTTCATTCATTAATGAGAGCTCATCATTTAAACCATTATACTTTTTTATACATGAAATTATTTTTGCTGTACACTACATACTCACCAGTTTGTAAGCCTGTATTGTATTACAGCAGGTGTAGTTACCAACACAAAAGCATTGTAAAATAATTTTAATCTCAAACAATTTATATTTACATCGTATAGTTCGTAAACATTGGCTCCATAACCGATAGCTCAATACTCTTCTGTACAACTTTGCTAATGAGAAGTACAACAACAAAGGCTACGATAGCTGATCTTTATTCTTATTTTCTCATTCAAATCGTTACATAAAAACCGTAGAGCTAATTCTACGTAAAATATTCTTTTGTTTATATATTTTTAAACATATACTACAAAACCTATT
The DNA here is from genome assembly GCA_044223805.1 of Agriterribacter sp. Taxonomy (GTDB): domain Bacteria; phylum Bacteroidota; class Bacteroidia; order Chitinophagales; family Chitinophagaceae; genus Agriterribacter. The sequence goes on along the minus strand of JBGALP010000038.1, from coordinate 9,602 downwards.
TATTGCATATGACAAACATCCTTATTACTGAAGATCATCCTGTTGTTCGCATGGGCGTTGCCCTGTTATTAAAAGATATGTATGAAGGCATTGCCATAGAAGAAGCCGATAATGCTGATGATCTTTTTAAGCATCTCTCAGAAAAAAGATTTGACCTTTTACTACTCGATATTAACATACCAGGCGGCAATAGTGCCCAGTTGGTTAAACAAGTAAAACAAAAACAACCAGGCATACCAGTTCTGATCTTCTCCAGCTACGAAGAAGAGACATATGCCATGCGCTATTTAAAAGCAGGCGCAGATGGTTATATTCAAAAAGAAAGTGCCCCCGAAGAAATTAAAAAAGCCATACAAAAGGTACTCAATAACGAAATCTATACCAGCGACCAGGTTCAACAACAATTGTTGAAAGAAATGTCGGGCACACATCATACTATCGGAGATGTAAGTAATCTTTCTGATCGTGAGTTAGAAATTATGAATTTACTGGTAAAGGGATTGAGTTCATCTGAAATAAAAATATTACTCAACATAGAATTATCAACCATCAGTACATATAAGGCTCGTCTCTTTAGTAAAATGGGAGTAACCAATGTTGTAAAACTAGTTGAAAAAGTAAATGCACTGAACGCCAAAAACTAATACGTGCTCCAGTGTTAAGAACAAGGCTTACAGCTTGCTGTAGGCTTTTTATTTTACAAGAAGTTTACAGTTAATGCATCCAACCAGTGCAAGTTAAGTAAGAATAAACGCTTCTTTCTGCGAGAAGAGAAACAACAAACCTGAGCATCTTACAGATCTCGTCTGCATGCCGGTAGGTAAGTATGCCGTTTCACGCTTAACTTAACACCAGTTACCACTATTTAGCTACACTTACCTCCACGTGCCAATCGGCTCCGCTTGCTATTTTATATACGGCTGCAAAATTGCTTTGATTAAGCGCAAATGATAATTGCAGTAAACTATTCAAATAGGCCAATGGCTTCCCTTTAGCTACAGCGCCAAATGTTTGATCATAAGGAAGTATGCCGGTATACACCTGCTTACCATTCTTGAATATTCTTACATGCAGTTTATCCCCAAACTTCAGTTGTAACTGGTTAAAAAGATCGGCAGGAATATTGGTCCATACATTTCCATATTGAACATCCAGTATAGGAATAGTGCCTTTAATAACATTACCAGATATGGTAGCTTGCTGGTATTGAATTTTTACTACCGATAACGGCAGCGATTTTCCCACTTGTTCAAAGCTTATAGCGCCTGCGGCAAGGCGCGCAGCCGTATACGCGTATACATCACGCCCATGAAAAGTATATGATTTTTGAGAATCTTTCCTGCGATTTGTAGCTTCATCAATTTCTCTTAACGCTGCAATCCCTAGCGACTCCGCAACAAGTGTGAGTGTTCCGTTATCAGGTGTAACAATAAAATGTCCTGAATTGGTTTTAAGTACTACCGATTTCCGTTCCGTACCCACACCCGGATCAACCACGGAAACAAACACAGTTCCTTCAGGCCAATAACGAACCGTTTGCTCCAGCCTGTATGCCGCTTCCCAAATATTATATGCTGGAATTTCATGCGTCAGATCATACAGCTTTAATTCTGTTGACACACCGTTAGCAACACCTTTCATTGCGGAAACAGCGCCATCTTTTAACCCAAAATCCGACTGAAATACTACGATTTTATTTTGCCCGGTACTGTAACAGGAAGCAGTAACAGCAAGTGTTACAAGGAGCAATATTTTTTTAGTAATAATCATAAACGCATTATTTTTTACGCTTCAAATCTATACAACTATCCGGAATTAAGGCCAACGTTTATTCCCCAAAACAAATAAGCGTTTTTTCCATGCAGCGTAGTTTAATTTAGTACATAACAATAGCAGCATGTACTATTTTTTGCGAAGTATGTGTTGCGTTTCTTTGTGAAACAAATCCGATACCTGTAAAGCTCAACCCGATATTTCCGCCCTAAGAAAACAACAAATTGTTTATCGTGTGCCACAAGCATTTTATAAGGAGCAACAAAGCATTACCCTGTCCCTGAAGTTTCAACCCTACTACCCTTGATTTTTTGTTGCTCCTTTTTATTAACTACAAATCGCCTATGTAATAATCTAAGGAAAATGCGACGGATCAAGCGGTTGTTTCAGCCAAACAATAACTTCTACTGTTGTGCCTGTTGATGGAGCAGATTTTATATTCAACTTCCCTCCCATCGTAATCACTCTTTCTTTTATACCAATAAGCCCGGTTTGTTGTTTGTTATTCTCCTTATACACATCAAAGCCGTTTCCATTATCCGTTATGGTAAGTATCAACTGTTCATTTTTCATACCAAGACTAACAACAACCTGCGTTGCCGAGGCATGCTTCGCTATATTAGTAAGCGCTTCCTGGCAAATGCTGAAAAGTCCATGGGCAATAATCTCTGAACATGCAAAGTATTTTTCCGAAGTAATTAATTCAACGGGTATGCCCAACCGCTTGTTATAACTATTACAATACCATTCGAGCGCCGCTACCAACCCAAGGTCATCAAGTGGGCCTCCCCGCAAATCAGAAGCAACTCTTTTAACTATTCTTATAGCATCATCCATTTCATTTTCCATCGCCGTAATGCTATCTCGCAAGGACATATCCGTTTCTTTGTTTAATCTTTTTTTTATCAGGTGCGCATTCATCCTTGCCCCTGCTAACAATTGACCAAGCTCATCATGCAATTCTTTTGCCACATGCCTTCTTTCCTGCTCCCGCACATGCTGAAGATGAGATGAAAGACTTCTTAACTGTTTATTCAAAGCCTCCGACTCTATTATTTTCTGTTCCATCTTAACTTTAGCTAACTGCAACTTTTCCATCATCAGCGCAAAAGAAAGAGAGAGCGTTTCTACTTCATCTCCTTTTTCAACGCTGCTGCCGCTTCCATTTTCTGAAGCAAAATTGCTAACAGCGAGCGCAAGCTTATTAAGTGGACGGGTAAGCCTTCCACTCATAAACCATGCGCCTGTAATACCTGCTGTAATTAATATAAGCCCTATTAATATAAGCCAGAAAAGAAACTGCCTTGAGCCTTGTACAATAAAATGCTTTGGAAATAACAGTACAGCATGCCACGGAGTGCCACCAATATAATGTATGCAGCCAATTATTTTATTATCATCGGGCAATAGGGTTTCAAAAACATCGCCTTCCTTAGGTAATTTTTTGGGGGGAATATAATTTGCAGGGTGAAATAAGTCTGTATATAATGACTTATCATTATTGCCCACATATAATTTTGCCCCTTTGCCAGCCAGGTTAGAAAAATGCTCAAGGTTTTTTGCAGTTATTTTTACATAACGGTACCGGGTAAGATATCCTGCCAAATCATTTCCGGCTTTAAGAGTAACGGTTACAGGATAAAAAACAGAGTCGTGTATGGCATATAAATATTATCAACGCTTAATAAATCAACAGCATTGCGTTTCTTTGCCTGTGCTACGCCTGAGCGATACGCCGGCTTACCAATAGAAAGTAGTACATTAAAATTTGTATCAAGCAATTCCACCAACATCGAGGTGCCATCCTCAGTAAGTTGATTTAAAACCCGCAGCACATTTTTTTCATCTTCTTTGTGGTGCAAATAATTAATAACTTCTACTGAAGATGCTATTTTTTCTGTGTGAATAGTAATATCCTTGATTGATGTGGCAAGCATATTACTCACTTCTGCGGACAGAAATTTCAAACGTTGGTGTCCCACTTTAAATTCGAACCTTTCAAGGCTGAGGTATGAAACAATTACATACACACTTACTACCGCTACAAGCAATAAGCAAATGAGCAAGGGTATACGTTTCCGCAAAGACCAGTTATGACTATTGAAAAATATTTTAAATGGTTTAGGGAACCTATTTTTCATAAAAGCAGGTTTGACAAACTATTGGATTTTACAAAAAAGGTTAGCGGAGTTTAAAAAGGGTAAATGCGCTGGGTTATAGTAAAGAAAATATAATAATCACTTGTGCTTTTTAAAAGTACATTAAAATTTCAGCAATAAGTTGCCCATATAATGCATATGGCGCTTTTTTCGTAAAATAAAAATTGAATAATAGTATTCTTAAAAAAAAATCAGCGTTTGCATGTAGTAATTTCTTTTAAGAAAATCCATCCCTTTTTTAAAATCTTTATAAAACCCTAATGCCAAAAATTAAGTGGGGTATTTCTTACCCAGTGTTAGTTTGGTAGAAAATTTGATCATTAATATCCGAAATCATTTTTTACTAAATATTCATTTTTATGGGCTTTGATCAATATCACGAACCACCTGATGAATTATCGCAGGAGGTAAGAACTTTTGCAAGAATGATAAAATCATTAACAGAAGAGGCAGAGGCTATAGACTGGTATGAACAACGCATATCTGTAGAAAAAGACAAAGATGCCAAAAAGATAATGGAACATACACAACAGGAGGAATTTATTCATTTCGCTATGGATCTTGAATTTCTTTTAAGAAAAAAAAGCAAATGGAAAACCATAATGAAAAATATATTATTTAAACCGGGAGATATAATAGAAAACGGAGAAAAAGCGGAGCATGCGGTTGAAGAATAGCGTATGGTTTATTAAAAGCATAAAATCTTTATCGCGCTATTATATTTTATATGGAAAAACGTTTTTGAGATTACTATCAGGATGACTGGAAGCGCCATAATGACTAAACCTGTTTTAGTTCTACCATCAAAGTAACACCATGAACCGGCAATTAAAATAATCATTCTTAAATAAACTGGTATATAATGGAACCTGAAGCCTAATGCGGACCGCCATTGGAATTTTTAACATACACATTTACAAATGCCATCAACAAAAAAATCCGCTATTAACATTGTAACCGCGGAAATCCAGAAATAATATTTTTATTATGTAAATTCCATATAAATACAAACAAAAGGTATACATTACTGTTAGCACCCGAAATATTGAAATTCATTTCGCATTAATATAATATACAAACGGGAACCTATAAGTGGTTTATACTTTATAAGTTCCCGCTCGACCAATAGAGTAGACTGCAGATACAATATTTATTTTGCCGTTAAGCGTATAGCTTATTTTATCAATACCATTTTCCTGGTATCAACTATTTTTCCATCTATATATAAAGAATAATGATAGGTACCTGAAGGTAGCATAGTCGCATCCATGTTTACAGTTCCTCTTCCCATGCTGGACACATTGAATTGTTTTAAAGTCTTACCTGCCGCATCGTATACAACAATCTGCGCATTTCCGGCTCCTTGTGGCACATTATAAGAAATGGTAGTATTGCCCCTGAACGGATTAGGATTATTTTGACCAACGGAAGCGCCAGACAATGTAACATTTGAAGGCTTTATTTTAAGTATAGATTGAATTTCGGCGATGCTTTGTTCAAGTTGAGTTATTTTTTCCTTTAAACTGTCATTCTCTTTACTCAATTGCTGCATCCCTTTTACTATAGGCACTACAAAATCGCCATACCTCAATCCATAAAAATCTTTATCATTCTTTGGCGCATCTACACCACTAAAATCATATTTCAATTTTTTTGCCGCGGCTTCTACTTCCTGCGCTATAAAGCCGGTATATAATATTTTACTTTTTTCCGCTTCTGAGGTCCGTTCCGACGGAGATGCAGGATCATCTTTTTGTTCTTCTGGTAATTTTGTGATGGCTCTAAGTGCAGTATGGTAACCCGCTGCATCAAAATGATATGTTACAGGGCGCAATTGGTTAATGAATTCCATTCCGGGAACATCTTCCTGAATATCTTTTTTATAGCGACCGTCGGAAAAAGCCGACCAACCTACCTGACCGCCTATGCTGGTAACATTTCCATCTCCTAGCCGCACCTGGTTGTTTGCCGTTGTTGGAGCATGATAACCAATAGCAGTACTGTTTGTAGATCCTGCACCCATGCCATAAGTATCCCAGCCAATAAATGTACCGTTCGTACTATTATAATAGCCGGCATACGCACCCACAGAGGTATTATAAGAGCCGGTAGTAACCTGCGATGCATAAGTACCAACAGCAGTATTTTGTGTACCTGTAGCATTTGCATTAAGCGCATTAAAGCCTACCGCAGTATTCATTATTCCTGTTGTATTGGCGGCAAGTGTTTTAGAACCCACAGCGGTATTATACGAATAAGCTACGGTGTTTTTAAGCAATGCCGAGTCGCCTACAGCTACTGTATTACGTGATGTTGTTGCAGAAAACAGGGCATGTGTTCCTATAGCCACGTTACTATTTCCATTATTGTAAAAAGCCGCATAATAACCACTGGCAACATTATTGTTTCCGGTTGTATTTGCTCAGATACATATACGCCATCGGCCCGTTAAAACTGCCTGTAGTGTTATTGAGTAATGCCCACACACCGGTGGCGGTATTAAGATTACCAGAAGTGTTGCGATACAAAGCCTGAAAGCCTACACCTGTATTGTCGTAAGCACTCCCTGTATTGGAATATAAAGCCTGATAACCTAACGCTGTATTGTAACCGCTCGTTAAATTAGCGTAAAGCGATTGATACCCTACGGCATTATAATAACCTGTTGTATTATTCATAAGCGCCTTGCTGCCTATAGCTACATTATTATAAACATTATTGTTTTTTAAGCAAAGCAGAGTCGCCAATGGCAATAGTACCGCTTCCGGTAGTATTACTATATAAAGCAGATGCGCCAATAGCCACGTTAGAATATCCTGTAGTATTACTAAACGAGCTTTGATATCCCAAAGCAACGTTAAGTGCTCCTGTAGTATTTTTATGTAAAGAAAAGACTACCAATACCGGTATTATATATTCCTGTGGTATTGAAGTACATGCTGCGCTCGCCCACTGCTGTGTTATAGCCACCACCTGTATTGGTGTATAAAGACTGAAGACCAATGGCAACATTTCTGCCGGCGTAAGTATTATTGCGTAGTGCGTTAAAACCCACGGCGGTATTGCTTCCTGTTGTATTCAGCTCCATTACCTGGTTGCCTAATCCTGCATTAGCTGTGCCTGTGGTAGCAGTAAATTTCCGGCGTTGGGACCCGCAAAGAAATTAGTAGTGCCCGGCGTATGCATAACCCGCAGGTTTTTGAGGGTAATAAGATGTACCGATGTAGATACCTTTCCAGTTAATAGTGGTTGAGCCAAGGTTCAGGGTATTGTTTGCATTAGAACTAAGATCCCCGGTTTACTGCCGTAGGTGAAACAAGGTTAGAAAGCGCTGTGTTGGCTTGTGAAAAAGATTGCCCATAAAACAGCATTACGGCAAATGATACTGCCACTAAAAGTTTTGATCGTATCATAAAAACAGTTTTATAAATGAATAAAATTTCAACATGTGTGTTCCAGAAAGCTATCTGCCTGGAAGTATCGGTACCGCCATTAATAGTAAGGCAAAAAAGAAAAGGGCCGGATTAAAAAATTAAGCGCGCTGCCTGTCAATTACAATTATTTTATCAGCACCATTTTTTTAGTATCTATAACATTACCATTTATATACAATGAATAATGATAAGTGCCTGAAGGCAGCATGGTAGCATCAAGATTTACGGAACCTCTTCCCTGCCCTGAAATATAAATTTGTTTCAATTCCTTACCTGAAGCATCATACACTACTATCTGCGCAGTGTTTAAGCCCTGAGGTATATTGTAACTGATTACTGTATTTCCTCTGAACGGATTAGGTGAGTTTTGACCAACAGATGAAGCTGATAATACCTGGTTTGAGGTGGGAGTTATTTTTAATACAGATTCAATTTTCTCCAGGCGTGCTTCCAATGTTGCATTTTGTTCTTTCAAACTATCATTTTCTTTACTTAATTGCTGTACTGCCTTTACCAATGGCACTACAAATTCCGAGTAGTTCAAGCCATACAAATCCTTATCGTTTTGCGGTTCGTAAACACCACTGAAATCATAATTCATTTTTTTAGCGGCAGCTTGTACTTCCTGCGCTAAAAAGCCTGAATAGTGTTTTTTTTCTTTAGCATCAATGGCTGCTTCCTGAACCCTTTGTTGGCTCTGGTCTTCTTCTGCCAGTCCACCTTTTTCTGCTGAAATACTTTTAACCTTTGCTTTTATTTCATCGGCACCAGTTTTTGCATTGATACCCTTAATATCATAGCTGTAACTAACCGGTCTTAATTGGTTAATAAATTCCAGCCCGGGCACATCTTCTTTTATGTTCTTTTTAAAACGGGCATCTGAAGCAGTAAAATATCCGCCATAACTCCATACGGCCGTAACAGCGCTATTGCCAAGCCAAACCTGGTTTGACGCAGTTGCAGTAGCAAGATATCCAAGTGCTGTAGAATTGGTAACTGCTGTAGAATTAACCCCGGCAAAATAACCAAGGGCAGAATTGTAACTGGCAGTAGTTACATTCAACAAAGTAAAATTTCCGCAGCCTGTGTTTTGCCCTCCGGTACTTACGGAATATAATGACGAATGCCCGACACCTACATTTCCACTTGGAGTGGTCATACTCTGTAATGAAAATGAGCCTACACTTATATTTTGCCCACCGGTAGTAGTATTTATTTGCGATTGATATCCGAATGCTACGTTATAAGGCCCGGAAGAATTATTGTATAATGCCTGATAGCCAAAAGCAGAATTATAACTCGCTTTATTTTTTCCTAACGCATAATAGCCGCTTGCGGTATTATAATTTCCTGTAAAGTTATCACCCAGTGCTGAATAGCCAGTGGCGGTGTTACCGGCACCTGTAGTATTTTGGTATAAGGAATATGCACCCAATGCGGTGGTATAATTAGCTGTGGTATTTGACCATAATGAATAATAACCGATTCCTGTATTGGCAGTGCCAGTAGTATTACTTTGCATGGAAAAAGTTCCATACGCTGCATTTGCCTGACCGCTGGTATTATTATACAGTGCTGTGTAGCCCGCTGCAACATTATAATATCCTGATTGATTACTATATAGTGCTAATCCACCTAAGCCAGAATTATAATAGCCATTAGTATTTTTTAATAGAACGCTACTCCCTATAGCAGTGTTATAATATGCACCTGCGTTATTATACAGCGATTGAAAACCCAACGCTACGTTATCACCGCCCGTTGTATTGGCAAACATAGCTTTTGAACCAACGGCAGTATTGTGTGTACTTGTATTCCTATATAGCGCAGAATCGCCGATAGCCACCAGGTTGCCGGCAGTTGTATTTAAATACAAAGCAGATGTACCAATAGCTACGTTAGAATATCCTGTAGTATTACTAAACGAGCTTTGATATCCCAAAGCAGCATTTAGTGCTCCTGTGGTATTTTTATGTAAAGAAAGACTGCCGATACCGGTATTATATATTCCTGTGGTGTTGAAGTACATACTGCGCTCGCCCACTGCTGTGTTATAGCCACCACCTGTATTGGTGTATAAAGACTGAAGACCAATGGCAACATTTCTGCCGGCGTAAGTATTATTGCGGAGTGCATTAAAACCCACGGCGGTGTTGTTGCTTCCTGTTGTATTCAGTTCCATTACCTGGTTGCCTAATCCTGCATTAGCTGTGCCTGTGGTAGTAAAATTTCCGGC